>CAMFSB010000032.1 GCA_945982465.1 uncultured Faecalibacterium sp.
CTGCCCGCTGGGCAGGCTGCCGCGGGCCGCCGGGCCGGGCGGCGCGCTACGCTGCGCGAACAACCACTGCTTTGACCGCGCACGGGAGGGCTACTGGAACCTTTTGCCCGTGCAGGCCATGCGCACCAAAGCCCCCGGCGACAGCAAAGAGATGGTGGCCGCCCGCCGCGCCTTTTTGCAGGCGGGGTATTACGCCCCGTTCGGGCAGGCGCTGGGCCGGCTGTGTCTGGCGGCCCGCCCCCGGGCCGATGGGCCGCTGCGCGTGGCGGACGCGGGCTGCGGCGAGGGCTGGTACGACCGGGCCGTGGCGCAGGCGTTCCGCCAGGCGGGCCGCCCGCTGGAACTGGCCGGGTTTGACATTGCAAAGCCCGCCGTGCGCCTGGCCGCCAAAGCTTTGCCCGAAGCGCAGTACGCGGTGGCGTCCAGCTTTGCCGCCCCGGTGCCGGACGGCTGGGCCGACGTGGTGCTGAACATCTTTTCGCCCATGGCCCGGCAGGAATTTTTCCGGCTGCTGCGCCCGGGCGGGCGGCTGATCTACGCCGTGCCCGGCCCGCGCCATCTGTACGGCTTAAAGCAGGTATTGTACGATACGCCCTACGAAAACCCCGTGCAGACGGTGGCCTACGAGGGCTTTGCGCCGCTGGACGAAGTAAGCGTAAGCGGGCGCATCACGGTGCCGGCCCAGCTTACGGCCAGCCTGTTCGCCATGACTCCCTATTACTGGAAAACCCCGCGGGACGGCGCGGCGCGCCTGGCCGCCTGCGGAAGCCTGGAAACCGAGATCGAATTCCGTTTTCTGGTGTTCGGGCGGCAGGGCTGACCGCCGGAGAAAGCATAAAAACAAGAGAGCCTGCTGTCTGTTTTTCAGTCAGCAGGCTCTCTTTATTTGGAAATACAGCCTTACTTTACGAACTTTTTGCCCACGATGCTGCCGCCGTCGCACAGAATGTCCACACCGGCCAGATAGCCGTTGCGCTCGTCCGCCACGGTGGCCAGCGCATAGCCCAGCTCGTCGGGGGTGCCCATGCGGCGCTCGGCGCAGGTTTTCAGCAGCGCGCCGCCCTCGCCCGATTCCAGCTTGCCCATATCCGTGTCGATCAGGCCGGGGCTCAGCGAACAGACCCGGATGCCCTGTTCGCCGTAGGCAAAAGCGCATTTGGCTGCGTACCAGATCACGAATTTTTTCGAAAGACCGTACGCCAGACCCGAGGATTTGTAGTTGTCCTTCAGCAGACCGCACAGGCCCAGGATCTTCTTCAGAAAGGCGGCTTCGTCTTTCTCGGCCAGCTCAAACCAGCTTTTGCGCGCCAGAAGATCCGGCAGCAGGTAAGCAGAGTTGGAGGATACATCCACGATCACGCTGCCCGGCTTCATGCGGCGGGAAAATTCCTCGTTCACATACACCGTGCCCAGAGCGTTGACCCGCAGCAGCTGTTCGGGCTTTGCCATCGCCGGCGAGAGCCCTGCGGCGTGAATCACGTTTTTGATCTCGCCCAGACTTTGGGCGTAGTCGGCCAGCTCGGCCACCTGCTCCCGCCTGGAGGTATCGCAGGTCTTGGCATGGGCTTCATAGCCCAGCGCTTCCAGCCCGGCGACGGCTTGTTCCAGCTTGGAAAGGGTACGGCCGGTCAGGACGATGATTTTGTCTTTCGGCAGATGGCGGGCGGCAGCCAGCCCCATGCCGCTGCCGCCGCCGGTGATAACACACACGTTTTTCATCATGATTCCTCTTCCCTTTTTGCGGTTGAAATATTCTGACAGATACAGTATAGTAAAGCAAAGAATGTCGCACAAGCGTCAATGCAGGCCTGTATGTCGAATGTCCGACACATACACAAAAATGTCGGGGCTTCAGGGAGGCTCGATATGGAACAAAAGAAGGAATATCGCAGCGCAGCGCGGTCGCGACGGCTGATCCGGCGCGCCTTTCTGGAGCTGCTGGACGAGCGGCCGTTCGAAAAGATCACGGTGCTGGAACTGGCCGAACGCGCCGATGTGAACCGCTCTACCTTTTACGCCCACTACCCGGATATTTTCGGCGTGGTGGAGGAGATCCAGGACGAGATTCTGGAGGCCCACTTGAAGCTGTTCGACCATCTGGAATACCGGGAACTGCTGCGCGACCCGCTGCCCTATCTGCAGAGCATGGCCGATATGGTGGAGGAAATGATCGCGCTGAACCGCAAAATCGGCCGGGATGCGCCGCTGCGCCGCAGCTTGGGGGTGTACAGCCGGGCGATCGTGGAAAATATGCTGCTGCGCTCGGATGTGCCGGATGAGATCCGCGGCGAGCCGGCCTTTGCGGTGCGTACCCAGTTCTTTCTGGGCGGCATCATCAACACCTTTCTGCAGTGGGCAGAGGGCCGCCTTGCCTGCCCCAAAGAGGTCGTCTGCGCCCAGATTGCCCAGATGATCCGCCAGTCGGCGTCGGATTTTCTGGAAAAGGACTGGATGCCGCGGGAATAAGCCCGAAAAAGCTGTTAAAAAACGGTTAAAATCCAGCCTGTTTTCTGTATTTGTCGGATTTCCGTCAGAAGTGGTATCCTGTTTGTTGTTTTCTACTGTTCGTGCCCCTATAATCGAAGCCGTAAGCAAGAGGTACGAAACAAGGAGGAGCAACGATGAAAGACGAACGCATCTATCTGCTGACCGGCGCAGCCGGTTTTCTGGGTTCCAATATCTGCCTGCAGTTGCTGGAAAAGGGCGTGCAGGTGCGCGCACTGGTGCTGCCCGGCGATAAATCCGCAAAATACATCCCCGAACAGGTCGAGATCGTCTACGGCGATCTGTGCGATGCGGCCTCGCTGGAGCCGTTTTTCACCGTGCCGGAGGGCAGGCGTTCGGTCATCATCCACTGCGCGAGCATGGTCACGGTGAACCCCGACTACTCCGAAAAGCTGATGGCCGTCAATGTGGGCGGCACGCGCAACATCATCACCCAATGTCTGGCCCACCCGGAATGCGAAAAAATGGTGTACGTCAGCTCTACCGGCGCCATCCCGGAGCTGCCTGCCGGCACCCGCATTTCCGAAGTGGATCATTTTGAACCCAACGACCCCGAAAAGGTGGTGGGCGCTTACAGTCAGAGCAAGGCCAAGGCCAGCCAGATGGTGCTGGACGCGGTGCGCGTGATGGGGCTGAACGCCTGCATCGTACACCCCAGCGGCATCCTCGGCCCCTATGACCACGCCATCGGTGAGACCACGGGCACGGTCATCCAGATCATCAAGGGCGAAATGCCCGTGGGAATGCAGGGGTCGTTCAACCTGTGCGACGTGCGCGATCTGGCCGCCGGCACCATCGCCGCCGTGGACAAGGGCCGCAAGGGCGAGTGCTATATTCTGGCCAATGAGACCGTCACCCTGAAAGAGATGTGCGAGATGCTGCACGCAGAATGCAACTGCCAGAAAATCGCCTTCTATCTGCCGCTGAATTTGGCCGACAAGCTGGCCGGTATGCTGGAAAAGCAGGCCAAAGCCCGCGGCGAAAAGCCGCTGATGACCACTTTCTCGGTGTACAATCTGGCCCGCAACAACGAGTTTGACTGCACCAAGGCCAAAACCGAGCTGGGCTACACCACCCGCCCGTATCAGGAGACTCTCCACGATGAGGTGGCCTGGCTCAAGCAGGAAGGGTTGATCGACTGACTTTTGTCCGGGCTGTGCGGTGGTCCAGCCCGGAACGATGCAGAGCCGGCAGCTTTTACCGGCAGTAATGTAAGCGATCTCTCTCCTTTTTATCATGCACAGCGGCCGCAGGTACGCACGCAATGGTGCGTAGACCGGCGGCCGCTGTGCTGTTTTGGGCGAAAAAAGCCCGCATCCGGAAACGACCCGGAGCAGGCGGCATAAAAGCGGCGGGGCATCTGCCCCGCCGCTTGTTTTTGTGTGTGCCGTGGCGCAAACATCAATGGACGCAGCGTTCGGCCCGGCGTAACCGGACACAGAACCTGTTTTTTATCGCTGCCGCATACCGCCGGAACAGCCTTTTTCCGGCATTCGGCCCTGTTTTCCTGCGATTTATCCGGCTCATTGCGGGAAACGCCCTGCCTGCCGATCAAAAACCTGGCGCATCCGGACTGCCCGGGCTATGCGAAAACCGACTCTTACAGCCGAGGAAAAATATCCGGCGGTTCGGGCAGAAACAGATCGTCCGGACTGCGCGGCGTTTCCGGCCGGCTGCCGGGCTGTGCCGGATCCGGTTTGCCGCAGCCGCAGCCGTTTTCTGCGCTGCTGTCTGTTTCGCTGCCTGCCGTGCGGCCATTCTGGGAATCGTTCTGCGCTATGCCCGGTTCCGCCCCGTCAAACCCATGCCGCCGGCCGTCCGGCGAAGCATCGCCGCCCTGGGCGGCGGTGTCGGCGCAGGGCATGCCTGCGTACTCGGCCGCCGGGCCCAGATCCAGCCAGAACAGGTCGCGTTCCATGTCTTTCATGTCGAAAACACCTCCTGTGTGCATACAGTCTCTCCCGGCGGGCCATGCTTTATGCACACTGGAATTTCCTGCGCTGCGTGCGCAGACGAGAGGTGGAACGAACCATGCGGGCCGGAGGCTTCAAAACCTTTTGGATCTCCTTTTTTCTGACAGCGGCGGTGCTGGCGCCCCTGATCGCGGGTACCCTGCTGTGGGTGCAGGTGCGCAGCGACCGGGCCGGCCGGGTCAGCCAGAGCGAAAGCGGCATTGCCATCCGGGAGCCCACCACCCAAAACCAGCTGACCGTGCTGGTGGCGGTGGCTGGCGACCAGCCCGCCTTTGTGCTGGCCCGGCTGGACGCCCCGGCCAACACGCTGCGGCTGGCGGTCATCCCGGCGGAGGGGGTGGTGCTGGCCGGGCAGGAGCCGGTAACCCTGGCCGAAAGCTACGCGGCCGCCGGCCCCGCCCGGGCCGCCCAGCTGCTGCAAAGTACGCTGGGGGTGCCCATCAACCGGTATCTGGCCCTGACGGTCGAAACGCTGGCCGGCGTGCTGGGCGACGCGGGCCGCATGCGGGCCGCCCTTTCGGGCGCGCTGTCCGCCGCCGAGCTGGAACGCTGCGGCTTTACCGGCGAAGCGGCGGACTGGACGGTCAGCACCGCCCATCAGGCGCTGCTGACTTTGCAGCGCCGCAGCGAGGAAAACGGCCTTTCGGCCGCGTCGGTGGCCCGGGCGCGGGCCGCCTTGTGGGAGGCAGCCGCCCGCCAGCAGCTGGAGCAGCTGCCCACGGCCCTGCCCCAGGGGCTGCGCAGTGCGTCCGCCAGCCTGCTGACCAGCTTTGCCGCCCAGGACTACTACACGCTGGCCGATACGCTGGAATTTTTGGCCAACCGCGCCGCCGAGCCGCAGGCCGACGTGCTGCCCGGCGACTGGAACGCCGCCGCCCGCCGCTACGAGTTTTCGGACGATACGCTGGCGTATCTCCAGGCCTTTTTCAGCGCATCGGCCGCGGCTTCGGCCTCAGAGGGCGGCAGCGCGCCGTACCCCAGCACCACGGTGGAGGGCGGGCAGGCCGCCCCGGAGGCATGATAATACCGCGAAAGCCCGGTCAGCCGCACGCCGGCGGCCGCGGCCCGGGCCACCATTTCGGCTTCGGGCGGGCCGTTTTGCAGCCCCAGCAGCAGGTGCAGGCCGGTGTGCAGCCCGCCCAGCCGCAGGTTTTCGCGGCCAAAGGCGGCTTCCAGCGCGGCGGTCAGCCCGTCGCGCCGGCGCTTGTATTCCATGCGCATGCGGGCCAGGTGACGGGTAAAGTGACCCTCGCGGATAAAGCGGGCCAGCGTCTGCTGCTCGTAGCGGCTGACCGTGCTGGAATACAGGCCGTACCGCTGCCGCCAGCGCGCCAGAAGCGGCCGGGGCAGCACCATGTAGGCGATGCGGATGCTGGGCGCCAGGCTGCGCGAGCAGGTGGAAAGGTAGATCACCGGCCCGTCGGCCCCGGCCATACCCTGCAGCGAGGGCAGCGGGCGGATGTCGAACCGGAATTCGGAGTCGTAATCGTCCTCGATGATATAGCGCTGGCCGGGTGCGGCGGCGGCCCAGCGCAGCAGCTCGGCCCGGCGGGGGGCGGGCATGGTCACCCCGGTGGGGAACTGGTGGCTGGGCGTTACATAGCACACATCGGCCCCGCTGCCCGCCAGCGCTTTGACCGAAAGCCCGCCCTCGTCCACCGGGATCAGCCGGCAGGGCAGGCCGCTGTTTTCAAAAATGGCCCGCGCCCGCGGGTAGCACGGGTCCTCCACCGCCGCCGTGCCCGAAAGCAGCGGCGCCAGCAGCCCCAGCAGATATTCGGCCCCCGCGCCCACCACCAGCTGTTCGGGGCCGCACTGCACGCCCCGGTAGGCGGCCAGGTAGTCGGCCAGGGCCTCGCGCAGTTCTGCGTCGCCCTGGGCCTGGCCCGGGTGCAAAAGCTGGGGCGAGGTGTACAGCAGCTCCCGCTGGATGCGCCCCCAGGTGCGGAACGGGAACAGCCCCACGTCCACCCCCCGGGTGGACAGATCGTACCGCCAGCCGCCGGCCCCGGCGGCTGGGCACTCCGCCCCATCACGCCCGCGGGCCGGGCAGCCGCTTTGCGCCGCCGCGGCGCCGGAACGGCCGGCGCCCGCCGGAGGTTTGCCCGCCGGTGCGCCGGCCCCGGCTCCGCCCGCAGAAAGCCCGCCGGCCCCGCCGCTTTGTGCCGCCGGCCTAGCGGGGCGGGCCGCGTGTGCGCCGGGGTACAGCCCGCCCGCGAAAGCTGGCCCCTCAAAGGGCAGCACCACAAAGCCGCTGCGGGGGCGGCTTTCCACATAGCCCTCGGCGGCCAGCATCTGATAGGCGGTGTCCACCGTGTTCACCGATACCGACAGCTCGGCCGCCAGCGCCCGCTTGCCCGGCAGCCGGGTGCCTGCCGGGATGCTCCCGGCGCGGATCTGCCCGGCCAGCGCCTCATACAGCCGCCGGTACAGCGGCCCGCCGCGCTGGGGTTCCAGCTCCAAAGGGATCTGTACCATACATTCCCATCCTTTCCGGCTTCCGGTGCAAAACTGACCCCATAAAATAATTGTGTTCTGGGTATTTTAACGGGGTCAGTCCTGCGTATAATGGGAGCATACCCGCTGCCGCGGCACTTGTCAAGGCCGGATGGACGTTTATAAGAGTGATTTGGAGGGAAGTTTCATGTCTATAACCGCAATGTGGCTGCTGCTGGCTGCGGTAGTCATCGCCATCGTGTTTTTCAGCGTGCTGTACAAGCGCCGCTTTACCGTAAAGGAACTGGCGACCATCGGCGTGATGGCCGCGCTGAGCCTGGTGGCCTACCTGTTTTTCCGCATTCCGTTTTACGGCGGTTCGTCGTTCCATCTGGGCAACACCTTTACGGCCCTGACGGCTCTGCTGCTGGACGGCGTATCCGGCGGCCTGGCAGGCGCCATCGGCCTGGCGCTGGCCGATATCCTGGCCGGCGACCCGGGGTACGCCATCACCACGTTCATCCTCAAATTCATCATCGGCATCACCTGCGGCGCGGTGGCGCACAAGGTGGTGCGCATCAAACAGCAAAAGCCGGAAAACGGCAAGGCCGTCTATGTGGCCAAGGTGACGGCGGCGGCCGCGTCGGGCCTTTTGCTCAACGTGATCACCGACCCGTTTTTGGGCTACTTCCGCAATGTGTACATCTTTGGTCAGGAGGCTTCCATCGCCACCGTGCTGAGCAAGATCGCCGGCGGCGTGACCTTTGTGAACAGCGTGGTGTCCACCGTGATCGTGGTGGTGCTGTACCTGGCGCTGGCCCCGGCGCTGAAAAAGGCCGGCCTGCTGGACAGCCAGGACCGCGGCTGATCGCGTGCCCCAAGGCCCTTTCCCTCCGGGGAGAGGGCTTTTTTTGTGCGAAAAGGCCGAAACCGCCCCCCTAAATTAAGGAAATTCACCTAAAAACAGGGGATAGTCTGGCAACTGAAGAGGAATTGGTGTATTATAGTAAAATGTTAACTGTTTTGTAATCTCTCCGCCGTGGCACGCGGCGGCCAACGCAAAGGCGGCCTGATTGTTTTATGAGAAAAGATCATCGTTCCGGACTGGAAAAAATGGAGGAAAACGGCGCGCGCACGCTGCGCAGGCTGTGGCAGGCCATCCGCCGCAGCCCCAACGCCCTGCCGGTGCTCATCAGCGCGGCGGCGCTGGTGGTGCTGGCGGGGGTGAGCATCGCCCTGGTCCGGCTGCCCGCCCAGGCACAGCCGGCCGGCAGCAGCGCGACTTCGGCGGGCGGGGTCTCCGCTTCGCAGGCGCAGAGCTATGAGCCGGTAAAGGAAGACGACGATTACGATGCCAACGCCCAGGTCATCGACACCGAGGCGTTCAGCGGCACCGTGCTGCCCGAAACCGAGGACGCCGGCAGCGACTACATCAAAAACACCCTGTTCATCGGCGATTCCAACTGCTACCGGTACATGAACTACGGCTTCTGCACGCTGGAAAACAACATCAGCCTGGTGGGTCTTACGGCCGAGGAGTTGTGCACCAAGAGCTTTGTGATGTTCAAAAACAGCTCTACCCCGTACACCGTGCCGAAAGCGGTGGCTATCATGCAGCCGCAGCGCATCATCATTGGCATCGGCACCAACAACCTGACCGGCAGCGCCAGCAGTTTTGTCAAGACCTATGCCAAAGCCATCAAGACCATCTACGAGGCCTACCCCTACTGTGATATCATCGTCAACGCCATCCCCCCGGTGGATAAAAACCGCAGCTATACCAACGTGACCATGCAGCAGGTGGACGCCTTCAACGAGGCGCTGGTGCAGATGTGCCAGGACAACGGCTGGAAGTTTTTGAACTCCAGCGAAGCGCTGAAGGACCCGGCCACCGGCTTTTGCAAAAAGGAATACACCGTAACCGACGGCCTGCACCTGTCCAAGGAGGGCTGCACCGCCCTGTTCAACTACATTCGCACCCACGCCTTTGAAACCGCCGACCGCCGGCCCAAGCCGCTTAAGAGCATCCCCAAACGGGCCGAAACGCCGCCGGATATCATCACCAAAGACCCGCTCAAGAGCAACCAGCCCACCAAGGTGGATGTGACCTTTGTGGCCGGGGACGGCGGTACGCTGGAGGGCGAGGTCGAGCACAGCTTAAAGCCCGGCAGCGTTTCGGGCGCGCTGACCGCCGTGCCCAACGAGGGCTTTGCGTTTGCGGGCTGGGCCTGCGCGTACAGCGGCGTTTCGGACCTGGAAAGCGCCACCATTACCTACACGGTGCCGTCGGACGCGGCTTCGTACGGCGGCATCTTCATCATGGCCAGCTTCAAGCCCATCGGCTATCAGGTCAAGTTTATGGTTAGCCCGCTGGAGGGCGGCGCGTTTGTGGAAAACGGCACGGCCAACCAGACGGTGACGGTATCGGTCACCAGCGGCAAGACTGCCACGGCGGTGCTGCGCCTGGCCGAAGGCTACACGCTGCCCGAATCGACGCTGTACAAGGCGAAAAAGAATGAGGACGGCACCTATACCCTGTCGGTGGAAAACGTGACCAGCGACCTGGAGCTGACCGTGCGGCTGCAAAAGCTGGCCACAGCCACGCCGTCGCCCTCGCCCAGCGCGGGGCCGTCGGCATCGCCGGAGCCGACCCACACACCCGGCGGCGAGCCGTCGCCCACGCCCGGCGGCGAGCCTACCCCCGCGCCCACGCCCGACTCTACCCCTGTGCCCACGCCCAATTCTACCCCTGTGCCCACGCCCGACCCTACGCCGGAGCCGGCTGACCCCACGCCGGAGCCGGTAGTGCCCACCGAAGCGCCCGCCGCCCCGGCTGACAGCGGCGAAACCGCCGACCCGCCGGCTGACCCGCCGGCTTCGCAGCAGCTTTCGCTGGGCGAAGAGCCGTGACCGGCCCGCCGCCGTTGGGCGGCGCGCAGCCCCGGCCAGTGCCTGGAGGTATAAACGTCATATCGCCCGGCTGCCCCCGGGTAAAACCGCACCCCACGCAGTACCCTGCCGCAGAGTGTACTGCCCAGGGGCGGCGCAAATTTTTCGGCAAAGCTGTACAAAACCCCTTGCGGGCGGCGGCATTTTATGGTACAGTAACTTTTGTTCCCCGGCAGCAGCCGCGGGGCGCACAACAGAATATGGATCAAGCGTGCGAATGGATGCGTGCAGGACCCGGCAGGGAACTGGGCGCGGATCGTACTCTGGAGAAGCTCAGGGCCGCAAGGTCTGTGAGTGCCGAAGGTGCAAAGCCACGTTGCTGTGGCCGAATCTCTCAGGCAAAAGGACGGAGACGCGTTTTCCTTACAGCACGCCGCGCTTCTGGCAGAGTGCGGCGGCCCGGCCCCCGATCAGGCGGCCGGCAGGGGAAAAGCAGCTGATTTTTGCGGACAGAGGGTCTTCGGGGGTTCGGTCCGCTGTGCGATGTGCATACAATTCGGAACGAGGGTCTAAGGCTGAGAAGCTGGTGCGGGCAATGAG
>CAMFSB010000033.1 GCA_945982465.1 uncultured Faecalibacterium sp.
GGAATTCCACGCCGGGGTCAAGGGGGGCGACAGGCGTTAATCCAGCTCGGCGCCCAGTTCGGCTTCGATCACTTCGTGGCGGGCGGCAGCTTTCTTTTCTGCAATGCGCTTTTGCACGCTGACCATTTCCTCTTTGGAAAGCGGGCAGAACTTCATGGCGACCAGCGTTACCACCCAGCCCAGAATGGGCAGGCCGAAGCGGATGAACATCGTCAGCCAGAACACCGCCGGCGTGCACGGGTCGCCCGGCTGGGGCATGGTGGTGGTGTAGCCGATGAGCGCCACCGCGCCGGTGGCGATAACCGCGCTGAACGAGGTGATGAGCTTGTCGATCAGGCTGTAGGTGCCGGAAACCACGGCAGGGATGTACCGGCCGCTGCGGTCCAGCTCATAGTCGATGGTATCGGCCATATACGAGGTGTTGGCGGTGGTGATGCACATGTTGGAGCCGTTTTGCAGCAGCGTCAGCACCACATACAGCAGCATCGGCACGCTGCCCATCACGGCGATCTGCCGCGGGTCGATGGCCACAAAGAAGGCCAGCGTCACCACCGAGATGCCCATGCTCACGCAGCTCCAGAAGGTGATGCCCTTTTTGCTGCCATGTTTGCCCACATATTTTGCACTGAACGCGGCAAAGAAGATCGAGGGGATCATGCTGACCACCGTCAGGATGGTCGCCAGCCCCATATTGCCGATGATGATGCCGTTGAGCAGCGTGCCGATGATGGCCTGGCTGCCCACCTGCTGGGCGATCTTGTCCGATGCGTTGGAGGCAATGTAGCACTGCAGCGCCCGGTTGTGGCGCAGTACCTCCGCCACATCTTTCAGCTTGAGGGGTTCCTGCTTGCGGGCAGTGCCCTTAAAGTTTTCCGGCGTGTCGTATTCGCTTACGCCGATGCACACCAGCACGGTGCCTACCGCGCCCATGCCAAGGCAGAGCCAGCAGGCGGCGGAGAGGAAGCCCTGGTTGTACTGGCCGCCGAATTTGGGCAGCAGCACCACGTTCAGCAGCATCATCATGATCATGGGCACCAGATAGTTGAACGCTGTGGTCCACACACCGATGGTGGGGCGCTGCCGGGGATCATTGGTCATGATGGCCGGGATGGTCTGGGCTGTCATGTTGGTAACCGTGTAGCCGAGGACATAAACCACATACAGGGCAGTGAACATCACCCAGCCAAAGCCCTTGCTGGACATAAGGCTGAACATGCACGCAAGGCCCACCGCCTCGATCAGGAAGCCCGAGACCAGCAGCACCCGCAGCTTGCCGAAGCGGGTGGTGACCCGGTCGTACACACAGGCCAGCAGGGGGGCGGTTACGCCATCCAGGATGCGGGTCGCCGTAAGGATAACGCCTACCACCGCTGTGGACACGCCGTACCCGATGCTGGCCGAGTAGCTGGCCATACTGATGAGGGAATACACGCTCATGCCTACCAATGCGTTGCAGGCATACAGGATAATCTGCCACAGCTTGGCGCGGCGGTACTGCACGCCGTCGATCTCGCTCTGGCTGGGTTTCTTTTTTCCAAACATGGGGATTCCTCCTTTTCATTTTGCCGGTCTGCGCCGACTGCTTCGCGTTTTGCTGTCTGGATTATAGCAAGGGGATCCTGCCGTATACGAGCACAGATCAAGGATCAAGCGCATAAATTCGCGGCCTCTCTTCAAATTCCGCAAACGCAGCAAAATTATGCTTCAGTTTACCGATTCGTGCTCTTGTGTATGCAAAAACACGCGCTACAATGTATTTACCGAACGAACCGCACCGCAAGGAGGAACGATATGAAACAATTTGCACCGGAATTTTTCATCGGCGCGGCCACTGCCGCCCATCAGGTGGAAGGCAACAACGTCCACAGCGATTTCTGGGCGCAGGAGCACATGCAGCACACCAGCTTTGTGGAGCCCAGCCTGGACGCGGTGGACCATTACAACCGCTACGAGGAAGACATCCGTCTGATGGCCAGCGCAGGGCTGAACGCCTACCGCTTTTCCATCGAATGGGCGCGCATCGAGCCGGAGGAGGGCCGCTTTGACGAAGCCGAGCTCGAACATTACCGCCGCGTGATCGCCTGCTGCCGGCACAACGGGCTGGAGCCGGTGGTAACGCTGCATCACTTTACCAGTCCGGCGTGGCTGATCGGCAAAGGCGGCTGGGAGGCCGAAACCACCCCCGCCGACTTTGCCCGCTATGTGCGCTTTGTGATGGAACGGCTGGGCAGCGAGCTGCGGTATGTGTGCACCATCAACGAAGCCAACATGGGCCTGCAGGTGGCGGCCATTGCCAGGCGTTACCAGCAGCAGATGATGGCGCAGGCGGCCCGGGGCCAGGCAGACGGCAGCGTGCAGATGGGCCTGAACATGGAAAAGATGCTGGCCGGTCAGAAAGCCATGGCTGAGGAAACGCTGCAGGTGTTCGGCGTGGCCAAAGCGGAATGCTTTACCAGCCCCCGCACGGCCCACGGCGACGAACTGGTGATGGAAGCCCACAAGGCCGCCCGGGCGGTGATCCGGCAGCTGTGCCCGCACATCAAGGTGGGGCTGACACTTTCGCTGCACGATATTCAGGCTTTGCCCGGCGGCGAGGCGCTTGCCCAAACAGAGTGGGACAACGAGTTCACCCATTATCTGCCCGCGCTGGAGGGCGATGACTTTTTGGGCGTGCAGAACTACAGCCGCAGCCGCTACGACGGAACCGGCAGCCTGCCCGCCCCCGAGGGTGCCGAGCTGACCCAGATGAACTACGAGTTTTACCCCGCCGGGCTGGAGCATGTTCTGCGCACGGTGGCGCAGCGCTTCAAGGGCGACCTGATCGTGACCGAAAACGGCATTGCCACCGCCGACGACACCCGCCGCACGGCCTTTATCGAACAGGCGCTGACCGGCGTGCAAAGCTGCCTTGCCGACGGTCTGCCCATTAAGGGCTATTTCTACTGGAGCCTTTTGGATAACTTTGAATGGCAGAAAGGCTTTGCCATGCAGTTCGGCCTGGTGGCGGTGGACCGCGCCCACGGCCAGACCCGTGCCCCCAAGCCCAGCCTTGCCTATCTGGGCAGTTGGCGCGGCTGAGCGCGGCACCGCCACACCCCGCTTTACCGCAAAACCCGCCGCCGGCATCCCTGCACAGGGATGCCGGCGGCGGGTTATTCTATGGGGGAAGAAAAAAGCATCCGCACGGCGGCGGCCCTTATTCGGCCGGCTCCAAAAACGCCTCGTTGAGCGTAACGCCGAAGTCGCGGGCAATGGCACGCAGGGCGCTGTCGGGGATGGTCTGGCGCACATGGCCCTGCCCGGCCGAAAGCACCTTGACGTAAATTTCGGCCGCCTTTTCGATGGTATGGGCCAGGCCGAACGTAACGTCAAAATCCGGCCCGGAGGCAAACAGCCCGTGCTGCGCCCAGACGGCGGCCTGGTAGGTTTTCATCTTCTCGCTGGTAGCCAGGGCGATCTCCGCGCCGCCGGGCACCATCCACGGGCAGACGCCCACCCCCTCGGGGAACACCACCGGGCATTCGGTGGCGCTCTGCCACAGCGCGCGGGAAAAATCCCGGTCGGTCAGCGGCAGGATATAGGTAAGGGCGATCAGGTTAGTGGCATGGCAGTGGTAGATGACCCGGTTGGCGCCGCCCGTAGCCGCCTTGCGCACGCTGTGGTTCAGAAAATGGCTGGGGAATTCACTGGTGGGTTTAGCGCCGTTTTCCAGCCCCCACACAATGCGCCAGCTGTCGCCCGTTTCGCTGATCTCCACAATGCCGATGTTGGCGGCGGGGGCCGGCTCCACATTGCGGAAGAATTTGCCCGAGCCGGTGGTGATGAAATATTCGCCGGCCAGGTTATCCGCCTGCACGCCCATTTTCACCCATTCGCGGGGCGTCCGGTCAAAAAACGGGCGGCAGGCGGCCACATCGGCGTCCGTCATGCGGTAGGTCAGGTTGCCGCCGTTGCGCTCGTGCCAGCCCTGCTGCCAGCCATCGGTGCACATGCGGATAAAGCCTTTGAGACACGAAGTTTCCAGAATGCTGTTCATGGTGATTCTCTCCTCTCGGTGCGGGGCGCTGTGCCCCGGCTGTATCATACGCGCTTACGCAAAACATCTCGTTCATAGGCCTGCACCTGCGCCAGCCACTGGCCGTCGCCGGGTACGCCGGCGCGGCGGCAGTATTCGGCCCACACCTCGCCAAAGGGCAGGGTCTTGGCCTCCTCCTGCGCCACCAGCAGCTCGGTAAAGCGGCCCTCGTCCTGCATGGCCTTGAACGCGGCGTCCGGGGTGAGCAGCGCCTGCAGCAGCGCTTTCTGCACACTGCGGTAGCCCACCGTCCATGCCGCGATGCGGTTGATGGATGCGTCAAAGTAATCCAGCGCGATGTGTACGCGGCCGTCCAGCCCGCCGCAGCGCACGATCTCTCTGCAAATTTCCTGCGTCTCATCGTCCAGCCGCACCACATGGTCCGAGTCCCAGCGGATGGGGCGGGTGATGTGCAGCGCGATCTGCGGGAAAAAGGCCAGCAGGGCCGGGATCTTATCGCTCACCACCTCAGTGGGATGGTAGTGGCCGTTGTCCATCAGGGGGATACATTGATCCTGGTGCATGGCCGCGTATGCCAGCGAAAATTCGGCGCTGCCCACCGTGTAAGCCTCCACACCGATGCCGAACACCTTGGATTCGATGCAGGGCTTGACCTTTTCAAAGTCATAGGGCTCCGACAAGATCTCGTCGATGCTGGCCTTGTAGCGCTGGCGCGGGCCCAGGCGGTCGGCAGGGATGTCCTTGAAGCCGTCGCCCGTCCAGATGTTCATGGTGCAGGGCTGCCCCAGCTCCTCGGCCAGATACTGGCTGATGCGGATGCAGGCTTTGCCGTGCTCGATCCAGAAGCGGCGGGTCTCCTCGTTGGGGCTGGCAAGGGTCAGCGGGTCGCATTTGGGGTGGCTGAAAAAGGTGGGGTTGAAGTCGGCGCCCAACCCCCGGGCCTTGCAGAACGCCACCCATTTGGCAAAGTGGCGCGGCGCAAGCTGGTCCCGGTCGGCCCACTCGCCCGGCTCAAAAATGGCGTAGCTGGCGTGCAGGTTGAGCTTTTTGGTGCCGGGGCAGAGCCTGAGCACCTGGTCAAGATCCGCCATCAATTCTTCGGGCGTGCGGGCGCGGCCCGGGTAATTGCCGGTGGTCTGGATGCCGCCGGTCAGCGGCTTGCCGGGGTCGGTGTCAAAGCCGCGCACATCGTCGCCCTGCCAGCAGTGCAGGCTGACAGGCACGGTTTGCAGGCGGGCCATGGCGGCGTCGGCGTCCACGCCGAAGGCGGCGTAGGCCCGTTTTGCGGTTTCGTAGCTCATTGCGGGTTTACCTCCTTGATCTCAAAGCTGGTTTTTACGGAGCTGCGGGCGGCCTGCAGATCCCGGAATTCGCCCGCAGGGATCAGCTGCACCATCCGGGTGCCCTGGGCCGTGCCTTCGGGGGGGCCGGCGAACACCGTCAGCCCGGTGGCATTGGCGGTAAGCTGGTTCAGGTAGGCGTCCTGGCTGCCGCCGCCCACAATGTTCAGGCTGGTATAGGTTTTGCCGGTGTGGGTCTGCAGCTTTTCGACGGCCGCTTTGTAATCCTGCGCCAGCGAATTGTAGATGCACTGCATCACCTCGCCGGTGGAGGCTGGCTCCCGGCAGCCGTTCTGGACGCAGGCGGCCTTTATCTCGCCGATCATACTGGCGGGGGCAAGGAACCGGGCGTCGTCCGGGTCGACCGTCCCCGTATCCTGGCGGGCTGCCTGTGCGGCGGCGATCAGCTCCGGGAACGCGGGCTTCCGGCCGGTTTTCTCGCCCAGTTCCCGCCGCACGGACTGGATCATCCACAGACCCATGATGTTTTTGAGAAAGCGGAACCGGTACTGGTACCCGCCCTCGTTGGTAAAGTTATCCGCGCAGCTGGCGGGCGTGGCGATGGGCTGCAGGTTTTCGACCCCCAGCAGGCTCCAGGTGCCGCTGGACAGCGTGACCGCGTATTCATCCCGGGCGGGCACCGCCAAAAACGCCGAGCCTGTATCGTGGGTGGCGGGCAGGACGACCTGGCAGTCAAAGCCGGCTTTTTCCCGGATCCGGGGCAGCAGGCCGCCCAGCACGGTGCCGGGCGTTTTGATGGGCCGGAAAATGCGCCGCGGCAGGCCCAGCCGCCCGATCAGCTCCTCGTCCCAGTCTTTGCGCACGGCGCTGACCAGCGCCGTGGTAGTGGCGTTGGTATACTCGCTGACCGCCGTGCCGGTGAGCCGGTAGTTCAGATAATCCGGGATCATCAAAAACAGTTCGGCCTGTTCCAGCTGCTCCGGGTACTCGTTTTGCAGGGCTGCCAGCTGATACACTGTGTTGAACGGCTGATACTGGATGCCGGTACGGGCATAGTGCTCAGCAAACGGGATGGGCAGCGTTTCGCGGATGCCGTTGGTGCGGGCGTCCCGGTACGCCACCGCGTCGCCCAGCCGCCGGCCCGCGCCGTCCAGCAGCACAAAGTCCACCGCCCAGGTGTCGATGCCCATGCTGACGGGCAAAAAGCCAGCCTCATAGCAGGCGCGCATACCGGCCAGCACCTGGTCGAACAGCCGGTCCACGTCCCAGCACAAATGGCCGTTTTTTGTAAAAATTCCATTTTCAAAGCGGTAGACTTCCCGCAGGCAGATGCGGCCATCCTGCACCCAGCCAGCAATATGCCGCCCGCTGGACGCGGCGATATCCACCGCCAAATAACAGGCTTGCATTGGCGTCCCTCCTGTTGTACTATGTTTGGTGACCGGTTTTATTATAAGCGGCGGGCGGGGCGGTTTCCATGCGGAAAGTTCGCAGCTTTTTTCGGAAAATTCTCATTTACAGGGGGCCTTTGGATGCTGACCTACAACATGGACGTGGAACGCCGCAGCCTGTGGCTGCGCACCACCCCCGGTGAGCTGGCGCTGGCGCATCCATACTACTGCACCGAGGCCGGCCGGTTTTACGGCCGCAGCCGGTTTTCCACCGCGCGCACCGATAAGGAGAGCTACCTGCTGTTTTACACGCGCCGGGGCGCGGGTCTGATCGAGCAAAACGGCGCACAGGTCATTCTGGCCCAGGGGCAGGCGCTGCTGCTCAACTGCCGCACACCCCAAAGCTACTGCACCGCGCCGGGGTATGCCCTGTGGCACCACGACTGGATCCACCTGGACGGCGCCGGCGTGCGGGCGCTGGAAAGCATTTTGATCCCGGGGCGGCTGTGCCCGCTGCCGCTGTCGGCCTCGGCTTTGCCGGAGTTTGACGCCGTGTTGGCCCGCATGCAGGACGGCGGCTCGGCCGCTGTGGTGGCGGTGGGGCTGGCGCTGCACCGCCTGCTGGCCGAACTGGCCACCACAAGGCTGGAAAGCGCCGCACCCACCGGCAGCCGGGCGCTGGTGAACTGCGCCGCTGATTACATCCGCACCCATTACGCCGAGCCGCTGACGCTGGATGACCTGCTGCGCATCGCCCCCATGAGCAAGAGCCATTTTCTGCGGGTGTTCCGGGAGCAGCTGGGCACCACGCCCTACAATTTTCTGCTGTGCACCCGCATCACGCAGGCCAAGGAGCTGCTGGTGATGACCGACCTGCCGGTGTGTGCGGTGGCGGCGCGGGCAGGCTTTCGCTGTGAGGCCAATTTTTCCTCCCGCTTTGCAGCCATGACGGGCCAAAGCCCGCTGCAATACCGCAAAAGCGCAATCGGCCGGGGGTAAACCGGAGCCAGGGCGTTTTTTGGGGGAGCGGGGCGGTGTACCCCGCGCGGGTGTTTTCCGCCATGCCGGCATTGCGTTGGCCAATTTACACCGGCCGCAGTGTTCCCCGCACGCAGGCGTTTGCAGTGCAAAACAGAGCAGCCGGGCGGTCTGCGCCGCCCGGCTGCTCTGCTTTTTTCAGGGGAAGATCTGTACCTCTCAGGGCGCGGTGCCGCGCCGGCCGCCGGGGTCTGTGCCCTGCATTTTACCGCCGCCCATGCCGCCAGGCATTTCGCCGGCTCCATCGGGTATTTTACCAACCTTGCCGCCGCCCATGCCACCGCGACCGCCGGCGCCGTTTTCCGAGCCGTCGTTGGTGGTGATGTCGCCGCCAGTCCAGCTGTATGCGCCGCCCGCGTCCAGGGCGGTGTTGCCGTTGCCGCTGCAGGTCAGATCCAGCATACCGCCGGTGATGGTCAGGCTGCCGTTGGAGTCAATGCAGTCGCCGTCCGACACGATGGTAACGACCCCGCCGTTGATCTCCACTGCGCAGGCTGTGTCGGCGGCAAACGGGTCCTGCTTGCCAAAGCCAAAAGCCGTGCCGGAGCCGTCGGCCCCGCCGGCAGCATTGATGCCGTCATCGAAGGCCGCGATATCCAGCGTGCCGCCGTTGATCGTGACAGTCTGCCCTTCCACACCTTCGTAGCAGTACAAAATAGAAAGGCTGCCGCTGCTGATCGTCACAGCTCCGTCGGCATGGATGCCGTCGTCCCCCGTGCGAACGGTCCAGCTGCCGCCGGCAATCGCCACGCCGCCACCCGCGTGCACGGCGTCATCAGCGGTGTCCAGCGCCAATGTGCCGCCGTTCACGGCCAGATCGCCGCCTGCCTTGAGGCCCTTGCAGCAATGTGCGCATACGGGCCATGCGCAACACCGGGTATTCTCTGGAGGTGCTTCCATGATTAAGCGGCTGCGCTTCAAATTCATCGGTGCGTCCATGCTGGCGCTGGCGCTGGTACTGCTGGCGATTTTGGGCGGCATCAACTGGATGAGCTACCGCAAGGTGGTGTCGGACGCTGATTTTATCCTGTCTGTTCTGGCGGCAAACCAGGGCGATTTCCCCCAGCGGGCCGCCCCCGCCGAGGATGCTGCTCGCCGCGGGCCGCAGCCCGGCGGCGATATGCTCGCCCCCCGGCACGCCTTTTCGGACGAAACGCCCTATGAATCCCGCTTTTTCTCAGTGCTGCTGGACGAGGCCGGCCAGGTGCTGGCCACCGATACCGGCAAGATCGCCGCCGTAGGCGCGGTCGATGCGGCCGAGTACGCCCGGCAGGTTCTGAAAACCGGTCGTAAATCCGGTTTTTGGGGTGTATACCGTTATCTGTGCAGCGCGGAGGCCAGCGGCGACCGGGTGATCTTTTTGGACTGCTCGCGGGGGCTGTCGGACTTTTACACCGTGCTGGCCGCCAGCGTGCTGCTGTCGCTGCTGGGGCTTTTGGCCGTATGGCTCCTGCTGCTGATCTTTTCGGGGCGGATCGTCAAGCCTGTGGCGGAAAGTTACGAAAAGCAGCGCCGCTTTGTTACCGACGCGGGCCATGAGATCAAAACCCCGCTGACCATTATGGGGGCTGACGCCGATCTTCTGGAGCTGGAATGCGGACCGAGCGAATGGCTGGCCGATATTCGCCGGCAGGTGCAGCGGCTGACCGGCCTGACCAATGACCTGATCTATCTTTCGCGCATGGATGAGGAACGCCCCCAGCTGCAGCGCATCGAATTTCCGGTGTCGGATACCGTGGAGGAGCTGGTGCAGTCCTTTCAGGGCCCGGCCCGCGCCCGGGGCATCACGCTGGAGGCCCGGCTGCAGCCGCTTTTATCCCTGACCGGAGACGAAAAAGCCATCCGGCAACTGGTGTCCGTGCTGCTTGATAACGCCGTCAAATATGCGCCAGCCGGCGGGGATGTTGCGGTGCGGCTGGAAAAGGCTGGCCGTTTTGTCCGCCTGACGGTGGAAAATTCCACCGAGCAGCCTGTGGAAAAGCAGCATCTGGCCCATCTGTTCGACCGGTTTTACCGCACCGACGCCTCCCACAATTCCGCCACCGGCGGATACGGGCTGGGCCTGTCCATCGCGCAGAGCATCACTGCCGCCCACAAGGGCCGCATCCGGGCCGTTTGCCCTGCCGGCGGCCGGCTGGCCGTGATCGTGACCCTGCCGCAGTAAGCGCACAAAAAGCCCGCTTTGGCGTAATGCCAAAGCGGGCTTTTTTTACAGGCTGGGCGCAGATGGCAGGCGGCCTAAATGCCGCCCCTCCCGCCGCTGTGCCGCAGGCAGGGCCGTACGGGCTGCTTAGCCTTGCCCGGCCTCTTCCAGCTCATACATATAGGCGGCAGTCAGCGGGATCAGTTCAAGCGCAGAGGTGCCCACGGCCTGGTGGGGCGCTGCAATGATGACCTCGGCATCTGTTGTAGAATATAAGGATGAAATCATCGATGGACATCGCGTTCTTACATACCGAGATCAGAATGAATCCTCTG
>CAMFSB010000034.1 GCA_945982465.1 uncultured Faecalibacterium sp.
CGCCGCCTCGGCACCGGCTTTGCAGCGCTCAGCCGTCGAGCCGTGCAGACCAGCGCCTTCATCCGCGCCGAGCTGGAAGCTCTGGGCCTGCCGGTACAGGCTGTCAGCGCCACCGGCCTGCTGGCCACGCTGGACACCGGCCGCCCCGGCCCGTGCATCGCGCTGCGGGCCGACATCGACGCTCTGCCGGTGCGCGAGCAGCCCAACAACCTGGCCGGGCCGCGCAGCTGCATCTCGCAGGATCCAGCCACCTGCCACGCCTGCGGGCACGACGCGCACACCGCCATGCTGCTGGGCGCGGCCAAGGCGCTGGCCGCCTGCCGCGATACGCTGTGCGGCGCCGTTTACTTCTGCTTTGAAGAGGGCGAGGAGACCGGCGGCGGCGTGCAGGCCATGCTGGACGCGCTGGCCGCCCGCCGGGTGGACACCTGCTGGGCCATTCATGTCTACGCCGGCCTTGCCTCCGGCAAGATCTGCCTGGACGCAGGCCCCCGCATGGCGGGCGCGGCCGGGGTGGACCTGACCGTGTGCGGCCGGGGCGGCCATGGCTCCCGCCCGGACCTTTCCATCAACCCGCTGTTCTGCGCGGCGCCCACCCTGACCACCGCCGCAGCCGCCGGGGTCAACCAGATCCCGGCGGGCGAGACCGTCACGCTGGGGATCACCAGCATCCAGGGCGGGGAGACCGGCAACGTGATCCCCGACACGGCCCGGGTGCTGGGCTCGCTGCGGTTCTTCAGCGCCGAACAGGGCCAAAAGGCGGTGGAGCTGCTGCAGTCGGTGGCGGAGCACACCGCCGCCATCAACCGCTGCACCGTCCGCTTTGGGCCAAAGTTCCGGGTTCTGTGCGGGCCGGTGCGCAACGACCCCCGCTATGCCGCCCTGGCACAGCAGGCCGTGGCCCAGGTGCTGCCCGCCGGGGCCGTGGTTTCCTGCGACCCGTGGTATGCGTCTGAATCCTTCAGCCGCTATTGCAAAGCCTACCCCTGCGTGATGGCCCATCTGGGCATCGACAACCCGGCGTACGGGTCGGGGGCCGCCCACCACAACGGCGCTTTTGACGTGGACGAGAACGTTTTGCCGCTGGGCGTGGCCGCCACCCTGAAATATGTGGCGGCCGTACAGCAGGCTGGTTCTGACTGCTGAAAATTTCCGCCTGTCGTGTTATACTGAAGCAAATGCCCGCCGGTTTGGGGGCAGCCTCGGAGCTTGCCCGGCTGCCCGGCCGGCAGCATCCCTCACTGTTGATTGATCAGAAAAGGAGAATTGCCATGAAGTACGATTTTACTTCCATTATGGACCGGCACGGCATGGACGCCATTGCCGTGGATGGGCTGGGCGCGCGCCCCGGCTTTGCCCCGGACGCCCCCAAGGAAGGCTTTGACGCCATCCCCATGTGGGTGGCGGACATGAACTTCCCCACGGTACCCACCATTCCCGAAGCCATCATCGAGCGCACCAAGCATCCGGCCTATGGCTATTTCTTTCCCACCGACGCCTACTACAACAGCATCATCCGCTGGCACGAGACCCGCAACGGCGTCACCGGCCTGACCCAGGAGTGCATCGGCTACGAAAACGGCGTGCTGGGCGGCGTGATCACGGCGCTGAACTGCGTGTGCTCCAAGGGCGACAAGGTGCTGATCCACAGTCCCACCTACATCGGCTTTACCAAGAGCCTGATCAACAACGGCTACAACATGGTGCACAGCCCGCTGGTCAAGGATGAAAACGGCGTGTGGCGCATGGACTTTGAGGACATGGAAAAGAAGCTGGCCACCGAAAAGATCCATGCCGCCATCATGTGCAACCCCCACAACCCCTGCGGCCGCGTGTGGGAGCGCTGGGAGCTGGAAAAGGCCATGGAGCTGTACAAAAAGTACGACGTGTACGTGGTCTCCGACGAGATCTGGAGCGACCTGCTGCTGAACGGCCACAAGCACATCCCCACCCAGTCGGTCAGCGAGGACGCCCGTATGCGCACCGCTGCCATGTACGCCCCCAGCAAGACCTTTAATCTGGCCGGCCTGGTGGGCAGCTACCACATCATTTACAACAAGTGGTGGCGCGACCGGGTAGACAAGGAGGCCAGCCTGCCGCACTACAACGACATGAACGTGCTGTCCATGCACGCGCTGATCGGCGCCTACAAGCCCGAGGGCTATGAGTGGGTGGACGAGCTGCTGGAAGTGCTGAGCGGCAACGTGAACTACGCCTGCGACTACATCAAGGCGCACTTTGAGGGCGTGGAGGTTTCCAAGCCCGAGGGCACTTACATGCTGTTTGTGGACTGCACCAAGTGGTGCGAGGCCCACGGCAAGACCATCGAGGATGTGGAAAAGGCCTGCTGGGCGGTGGGCGTCGCCGTGCAGGACGGCCGCATGTTCCATGGCCCGTGCCATCTGCGCCTGAACCTGGCTTCGCCGTTCAGCCGCATTCAGGAAGCGTTCGACCGGCTGGACAAGTACGTGTTCAACGCTTGACGCCGCATTTTCCGCATTGACCCACACAGGCGGCGCGCCGCAGCCTGCGGCCGGCCTTTCCGGGGGCCGCGGGCAGCGGGCCGCCCCGCTGTAACGGAGGTTTGTTATGCCCAAGCTGGAGACCGGCTCCATCATGCCGGATTTTACCTACGATACGCCCTTTGCAAAAGGGCTGACCCTGGCGCAGACCGTAAAAGCTGCGCCCAAAACCGCCCTGCTTTTTCTGCGGTATTTCGGCTGCACGCTGTGCCAGCTGGATCTGCACCGCCTGGCCCAGCAGTACGATACCGTAACGGCGAACGGCGGGCAGGTGTTGGTAGTGCTGCAGTCTGACCCGGACGGCATCGCCGCCCAGATCGGGCCTGATACCTTTCCGTTTGCCATTGTGTGCGACCCGGAGCAAACGCTGTACCGGCAGTTTTCCATCGAGGCTGCCCCATCCAAGGCGCAGCTGGCCGATGCCAAAACCATGCTGAAAATCGCAAAAGCTACGGCCAGCGGTTACAAGCACGGCGCATACGAGGGCAACGAGCTGCAACTGCCGGCGGTGTTCGTGATGGATGCCGCCCGTAAGTTGAGCCACGTGCACTACGGCAGTTCGGCGGGCGACGTGCCCGACCCCGAACAATTGGCCGCCCTGCTGCGCTGAATCCCGCTTTTGCGGGCCGTCCCTTTGCAACTCTCTTTCTGCTCTCCTTTTTCACCCGGCCGCCAGTGCGCATGCACCGGCGGCCGGGTGCTTTGTACCGTTCCGGGCGCAGATCAATCAAAAAGGCGGCCCCCGCCTGCCCCGCAGGGCACGGCAGAGGCCGCCTTGCTGTATGCTGTTTGGGGCCGTGGGGGCAGCAGCGCACCGCCCTGTTACCGGCCGCGGCCACCGCCGCCGCCATGGCTGCGGCCGCCGCCCATGCCGCCAAAGCTGCCGCCGCCAAAACCACCGCGGGAACCGCCGCCGAAGCCCCCGCCGACGCCGCCGCCCCGGCCGCCACAGCCGCCCAGCGCGCCGCCCGGCTAGGTCGCTTACGAGACTCGCATAGGCCCTCACTGGCCGTGAGGTTCTCTGTGCGGGCGGCGGTACCAGGGCCGCGGGCCGACCCACCATGCGCCGCACCAGCCAAACGGCCCCCAGTGCCAGCCAAACGGGCCCCAGCCCCAGCCAAAGCCGCGGCCGATGGGCAGGATCACCAGGCAGACGATCAGCACGACCACCAGCACATCCAGAATCAATGTAAGGATCACCGAAAGCACCGATCCTCTCTGCGCGGGGGCGCCCGCGCTGTACTCCGGCACTGTGCCGGGCACTCCGTCCGAAACCGTGCTGTCCGCCGAGAGGGTCACGCCGTAGATACCGGCGATCACCTGGGCCACCGCGTCGGTGGTTTTGGTCACGGCGCTGTCGTAGTTGCCGGCGTCAAAATCGTCCTCCATGTAGCTTTGCAGCAGCGTGCTGGTCTGCTTATCCAAATCGGTGTTGTTGAACCCGTCGCCGTAGCACAGGTAGTAATCGCCGTTGGAGTAGTTGGGCGATTCCATCACCAGCAGCAGCAGAACGCCGTTGTTTTCGCTGGCGCTGCCCACGCCCCAGGTGTTGAACGCATCTGTGGCATAGGCTTCCGTCGTCGAGGTGCCGGTATACTGCACTGTCAGCACGGCGATGGTGGCGCCGCTGCATTGTTGCTGCAGCTGGGCGCTCACCGCGGTCACATGCTCTTCCGTCGCGGCGGAAAGCACATTCGCGTCATCCACCACGCACTGATCCGAGGGCAGCTGGGGCAGCTGCGAGGCCGCAGCCGCCGGCAGGCACAGCACCGCCGCCGCCACGATCAGCGAGAGCAGCAGCGCGCTTACGCGTTTCCATTGTTTCATGCGAACAGTTCCACCTCCTTCACATTCCACAAGGCGCCGATCACACTGGCCGGGAAGCCCCGTGCCATTTCATTGTACTGCTGCGCCTGTTCGTTGTATGCCATGTTCGACAGCACCACACCGGCGCTGTTGAAATCAGAATACTGGGTCTGCACGGCCCCCATCTTCAGCGGGTCGGGGGCGGCGGCCTGCATGGCCGCGTACAGCTGGTCCACAGCGGCCTCCAGTGCGGCGTTGGCGTCGTAGATCACCGATACATCCCCCGCGACCAGCGCGGCAGAAAAGGCCTCCACCGCGGCCCGCGCCGCGGCCGTATAGGCTTCGTCCACCGCGTACTGCCCCGCCGAGGTCAGGATGTTGGCCGCATTGTTGGCCCGGGCCGACAGTTCGCCTGCCATGGTATAGCCGTTGTCGGCCGCCACGCCTGTGGTAAAGGCATTGGCCGCCGCGTGGTATTTGCCCGACAGCTTTGCCCCGCCGATGCCGAACACCGACGCCAGGATCATCACCGCGCACAGGGCGGCGGCCGCGGCCTGGCTTTTGAGCGCGGCGGGCAGCTTTTGCTCAAAGGCGGCCAGCCTGCGCTGGGCGGGGGTCAGCGTGCGGGCGGGCGCGGCCTTGGCGGCCGCTTTGTAGCTGCCCTCGTCAAAGCCCTGCGGCTGCTGCGGCTTTTGGCGCGAAAAATCAGCGTTTGCCATATCAGTTGCGAATCTCCATCATTTTGGCTTTCAGTTCGTCCTCGATGCGGGTCAGCTCCACCTCGGCGCTGGCGCGCTTGGCGCGGCCCTCGGTCTGGATCTTGTTCAGTTCATCCAGCGTTTCGATCAGGCTCTTGTTGGTCTGCTGCAGCGTTTCGATGTCCACAATGCCGCGCTGGGCCTCCCGGGCCGTTTCAATGGTGCCCTGCTTGAGGGCGGCCGCGTTCTTTTTGAGCAGTTCGTTGGTCATATCGGTAACAGCGCGTTCTGCCTCCATTGCCTGCTGGCTGTGGGCCAGGCCCAGCGCCAGCACCATCTGGTTTTTCCACAGCGGGATGGTGTTGATGATGGTGGACTGGATCTTCTCAGCCATCATGGTGTCGTTATTCTGGATCAGGCGGATCTGCGGGCCCATCTGCAGGCTGATGTTGCGGGTCAGTTCCAGATCGTACAGCTTCTTTTCAAAGCGCTCGCACAGGTCGGCCAGGTCGCGGGCTTTCTGGGCGTCCTCCGGCAGGCCGGAAGCCTTGGCCTTGTCCATCGCCGCCTGCAGGTCGGTGGCGCGCACCTCAGCCAGCTTTTTCTTGCCGGCCAGGATATACATCGACAACTCCTTGAAGTACGCCATGTTCAGCTCGTACATCTTATCCAGCATGGCGATGTCCTTCATCAGCGTGACCTGATGCGCTTCCAGCTGGCCCTGAATGTTCTCCACATTCTTTTCCACGCTGTCGTAGCGGCGCTTCATTTCCTCCAGCTGGCTGCCTTTCTTTTTGAAGAAGCCCAGGATACCTTTCTGCTGCTCCTCGTTGGCGTCAAAGCCTTTCAGCTCGCCGATCAGGCTGGTGATCATGTCGCCGGTCTCGCCCAGGTCCTTGGTGCGCACCTTGGACAGCGCCGCCTCAGAAAAATCGCCGATCTTTTTCTGGCAGGCTGCGCCGTACTGCAGCACCTGCTGGCTGTTGGTGATATCGATCTTTTCGGCAAAGGCGTCCACCGCGGCCTTTTCCTCGGGGCTCAGGTTGATCTGCTCGGCCACGGGCTTGGCCGCGGCCTTTTCCTCCTCGGCTTTTTTTGCCGCCTGCTCGGCGGCTTCGCTGCCCAGCGGGTCCAGCGTCAGGGTGGGAACGGCGGGCATCTCCAGGTCCAGGTTCAAGGTATTGTCTGCCATAACGTGATTCTTCCTTTCTTGTTTGTGAATGGCTCTGTGCGATTTTCAAGGCAGCCGCGCGCCGCAAAGCGCAGTGCCCGGTCCCCCGGCGTTCTCAGCCAAGGCCCTGCCCTTTCATCATATTCTGCAGCACTTCCAGATCCGCCGACAGGTCCAGGCTCTCCGCCGCGTACAGCGCGTCCAGCTGGTTTTCAAAGGCGGTGGCAATGCTTTCGGCGTTATGCTCCACCTGCGCCTTGACGCTGGCGGCGTTTTCGCCCCGCACGCCCTGGCGGGCCATGGTGGCGTACTGCTGCAGCACGCCCACCGCGTCCGGCAGGTAGTAGTTGGCAAAGCGGCGGATCTGCTTGGCCTTTTTGGGGTCGGCCTCCACCACTTCCAGAATCGACCGGCCGGCTTTTTCCATGCGGGTCATGCTGGCCGAAAGCCCCTCGTCCGGGATGGCGTCGTTTAAAGTATGCAGCGTTTCCAGCTGCTTTTGCACCGCTTCCAGCATCTGGTCCACATCGTCCACCCCGGTGTGGAACGCCACCTCATATTCCCGCACCTGGGGCGGGCACAGCCGTTTGGCTGCCGCGTACACGGCCACGCTGGCAGCGGCTGTCAGCACCAAAGCCCACAGCCGGTACAGCGGCAGCACCAGCCCCAGCACCAGCCACACCGCGCCCGCCGCCAAAAGAGGCAGCACGCTGGGCTTTTCGGTTTTGATGATCTTGCTCATACAAAACGCTCCTTTTTATGTTTGTTGTATCAAAACCGCAGAAAAATGCAAGTGCTCCATAAATAATTTACATTTTGTACGCGGTTATCTCAAGGTCTTGCCGGCCGCTGCAGCAGATATGGCCCCAGCGCGGCCCCCCACTGCGCCGCCAGCTGCGCCGGGCGCACGGCGGCGTTGGCCGGGCTGGTGCTGGGCAGACGCACGGCAGGCAGGCCGCACACCGGCTGCATATAGCGGCAGTACAGCCGGTAGGCCGTCGCTCCGTTGCAAAAAACCTTTTGGATGGGCGCCCCGGCCAGCAGGGCTGTGATGTCGTTGGGCACGGCGTCGCGGATGGATGCGTCCGACGCGCCCGTGATGGTGCAGCGCTCCAGCGTATCCCACAGCGCCAGGCCGTGGCGCAGGATGATCTGCCGCTTGGCTTCGATATCCTCCCGCGCGGGCACCGGTTCGCCGGTCAGGGCGGCCAGCAGGGGCCAGAACCGGTTTTGGGGGTGACCGTAGTAAAAGCCCAGTTCCCGGCTTTTGGGGCTGGGCCAGGTGCCCAGGATCAGCGCGCGGCTGGCCGCGCTGTACACCGGCGCAAAACTCATATCGTAGCCGTGGGGGGCAATCCGCTGGCCGACGGCACCGCCCGCGGCCCGCCGAACCACAGCTCCTCGATCAGCACAGCCAGGCCGTTTTCGCGCACGTCGCCGATCACCCGGTCGGCGGCGGCCTTGGCCGCCGCCACCCCGTTGGACATGGCGCAGCCCAGCCCTGCCGCCGCCAGCATGCCCACGTCGTTTTCGCCGTCGCCGGCTGTCACCAGCGCGCTGACCGGGATCTCCAGCACATCACACAGCCGCCGCAGGCCCTCGGCCTTGTCCACGCCGCGGCCCACAATGTCGTAATGCAGCCAGCCGGCCGGCCCGCCCTTGTGGTGGCCGCCCACCTGCAAAAAGCGGATCCCCAGATAGCCGTATTTTTCCTCAAAGCGCTCCAGCGCGCCGGGCGGCAGCATGCCAAAGCCCGCGTGGGGCATGTCGATCAGGTGCCGGTCCTGATCCTCGCCGTCCAGGATGGACAGCTTTGCGCCGGGCAAAGCGTCGAACACCCGCAGCAGGGCGGGGTATTCGGTATAGGCATAGTAGCTGTCGCGGAATGCGAATGCCAGCGGATAATCGTAATCCTCAAAAAAATCCACCAGGGCGTACATTTCCTCGGCGGTCAGCGGGGTCTCGGCCAGGGTGCGGCCCTCGCGGTCGGTCACCTGGCCGCCATTGCAGCACACTGCGTAGTCGAACGGCACCCGCCCGGCCAGCTTGCCCGCCATGGACGAAAAGGTGCGCCCGGTGGCCACCACCAGCGGCACGCCCGCGGCGCGCATTTTTTGGATGGCCGCCAGCATCTCCGGGCGGGGGTCCGGCTCCCCGAACGGGATCAGCGTGTTATCCAGATCCGTGGCAAGAATGCGGTATTGCATGGCAGCAGTTCCTTTCGCAGCTTCTATGATACAAACGAATCACCGGCGGCAGAGATTACGCCCGCCGCCCAAATACCCAAAGCGGGGGGCGCGGGCCGTTTTCTGCGCCGCGCCCGGGCCATCGCTTTGGGCGGGCGGATCTGCCCCCGGCCGGGCCGCCGGCGGGCGGCTCTTGGTTGACGATGGCCGGGCGGCGCAGCAGGCGCGGCCAGGCCGGCCGCGGGCCGCCCCTGCGCCGCAGCGGCCGCCTTGCGGTTATTATAGCATAAAACAAAAGCCGGCGGGGAAAATCTTTTCCCTGCCGGCCATTTTTTGCCTGTTTTTTACCGGTTTTTACCCGGCGGTCACGCCACGAGCCACACCGCCGCCTGCATTACCACGCCCAGCGCCGCGCCGGCGGCCCACAGCGCCGCCGTGATGAACAGGTTCTGCTTCCAGCTGGGGTTGGCACGCCACAGCACGGCCAGCCCCACGCCCGCGCCGGAGCACAGCCCCGCCACCAGACTGGAAAAGCGCAGCGCCCCCTCGGCATACAGCTGGGTCAGCAGCACGCTGGCGGCGCAGTTGGGCAAAAGGCCCACCAGCGCCGCCACCAGCGGCTGGCCAAAGCCCAGGCCGCCCAGCACCTGCGCAAAGGTTTCGTGCCCCACCAGCTCGACCACAAAGCCAAAGCCCAGGCTGAACAGGAAGATGAACGCAAAAATTTCCAGCGTGTGGCGGGCGGCGGCCAGCCAGATGCTGCGCTCGCCGCCTTCGTGCTCTTCGTGGCAGTCCACCTCGCTGGCGCTGCCGGTATAGCCGCCCCGCAGCGAGCCGGGCAAAAACCGCCCCAGCACAAAATCCACCACAAAGCCCGCCGCCAGCGCATACGCCACCTTGATGACCAGCAGCACCGCCAGGGCGTTCCATTTTTCCGGCATGGACAAAAGCATGGGCACGGCCTCGTCGCTGGTGGCCAGGTACACCGCCAGCAGCGTGCCCAGCGTGATGACGCGCGAGGAATAAAAGTTCGACGCTACCGCCGAAAAACCGCACTGCGGCACACAGCCCAGCAGCGCGCCGGGCACGCAGCCCCAGCGCCCGCCGCCGGCCAGCAGGCGCTCGATGCGCTCGCCGTGGCGGGTCTCCACATATTCGATCGCCACATACGCCAGATACAAAAAGGGGATCATTTTAAGCGTATCGACCAGCGATTCCTCCAGCACTTCCATCAACAGTTCCAGCATTCGGGGGTCCTTTCTTGGCCGCGGCGCGGGCCGCAGGCATTTATAAAATCGGTGTGCCCAGCGTTATTTTTTGCACAGCGCTGGTTAGTATACCGCATTTTTCCCCCGTGCGCAATACCA
>CAMFSB010000035.1 GCA_945982465.1 uncultured Faecalibacterium sp.
GGGCCGAAACGCCCCCGCTGGGCTGGTACGCGTAGTGCAGCTGGTTGTCGCGGCCGGTAAAGGTCACGTCGTAGGCGCGGCTGAACTTATCGCCAAAGTAATGGCTGGTGCCGCTTTGCAGGGCCTTGCCGTCTTTCATCATGGCTTCGATGGTGTAGGTGGCCTCGGCGCCGGCAAACTTTTCCTTGTCGGTCTTGCGGCCCTTTACCACCGGGATGGCCAGATCCTGCTCGCAGAAATCCGCATAGCAGTTCAGCTGCGCCTGGGTCTCGGCTTCGGCTTCGGCCGCGGTCTCGTGGATGGTATGGCCCTCCTGCCACCAGAATTCGCGGCTGCGCAAAAACGGGCGGGTGGTTTTTTCCCACCGGATCACGCTGCACCACTGGTTGTACTTCATGGGCAGCTCGCGGTAGCTGTGCAGCACGCGGCTCCAGTGGTCGCAGAACATGGTCTCGCTGGTGGGGCGCACGGCTAGGCGCTCTTCCAGTTCGTCGCTGCCGCCGGCTGTTACCCAGGCCACCTCGGGGGCAAAGCCGTTGACCAGCTCGCCCTCCTTTTTCAGCAGGCTTTCGGGGATCAGTACGGGCATGGCCACGTTTTCGTGGCCGCTGGCCTTAAAGCGCGCGTCCAGGTTTTTCTGGATGTTTTCCCAGATGGCCTGGCCATACGGGCGCAGAATGATAAAGCCCTTTACGCTGGAATACTCCACCAGCTCCGCCTTGGTGCAGATGTCGGTATACCACTGCGCAAAATTGTCCTCCTGGCTGGTGATGGCCTTGACCAGCTTTTTGTTGTCGTTTGCCATAGATCGATTTCCTCCTGTGGCCGTGCGCCAAACGCGGCACGTTCCGCACGAACCGTATTAAAAAGCCCCCGGCACGCGGAAACATGCCGGGAGCATTTTCCAAAGCATTGGGTTCAATCCGCCTTGTGGGCCTCCACATAGCGGACCACGTCGCCCACCGTATGCAGGCCTTCGATGGCCTCGTCGGGCACTTCGATCTCGAACTCGTCCTCCAGCGTCATGATCATATCCACCACATCCAGGCTGTCGGCGTCAAAATCGTTCAGGATGTCGCTGTCCATCGTGATCGTTTCCGGATCCTCGATGCCCAGCTGTTCAGCCAAAAAGCTGCGAATGCGCTCAAACGTATCCATATACTCAAACTCTCCTTCGTTTTGCAGGAACTGCGGCCCGTCTGCACAGACCTCTACCCTTTTATATCCCATGCAATGCGCCTTGTCAAGCACTAATTTGGCAATCTGTACAAGCGGCGCCGGCGGCAAAATAACAGGCGGCTTGTAACCCGGCACGCGGGCGCGTATAATGGTACAGGGCAATGGAATTTTACCCGCCCGGCAGGGTGTGCAGGGCGGGCGAACGGGCCGAAAGGAGTTATTCAGCATGGAACTGCGCTTTACGAAAATGCAAGGGTGTGCCAACGATTATATTTATCTGGACTGCCGCGCCGCAGGCGTGCCGCAGGACATCGCCGGGCTGGCACAGCGCCTGTCGGCCAGGCGTGTTTCGGTGGGGGCCGACGGCATCGTCTGCATCTGCCGCGCGCAGACGCCGGGGGCGGATGCCATGATGCGCATTTTTAACGCCGACGGCAGCGAGGCAAAAATGTGCGGCAACGGCATCCGCTGCGTGGCCCAGTGGCTGCGCGAGCACGACGAAGTCTGTGCGGACAAACCCGTGCTGCGCATTGACACGCGCAGCGGCGAAAAAACGCTGGAATACTGTGGCGGCGGGCACTGGCGCGTGGCGATGGGCCGCTACAGCACGCAGGCGGCCGCTGTGCCCGCCGTGGGCCTGGGGGAAAGCGCGCTTGTGGGCGTGCCGCTGACCGCCGGCAAAGGCACCTGGCGCGTGACCTGCGTGAGCGTGGGCAACCCCCACTGCGTGACCCGTGTGGAGGAGGTGCAGGCGCTGAAGCTGGAACAGCTTGGCCCCGCATTTGAAACGCACGCCTGCTTCCCGGAGGGGGTCAACACCGAGTTTATTCAGGTTGTGGACCCTTTGCACCTGAAAATGCGCGTATGGGAGCGCGGCAGCGGCGAGACCTGGGCCTGCGGCACAGGCGCCTGCGCCGCCGTGGCCGCTATGACGGAGGAGGGGCTTTGCCCCTGTGGCGCCGACGTGGAGGTGGCGGTGCGGGGCGGCGTGCTGCCCCTCCGGGGGGATGCGGAGCGGAACGTCTGGATGACCGGCCCGGCCGTGACCGTATATGAGGGCACGGCAACGGTCTGATGGGGTGGTGCGGAACCCCTGCCGGCAAGGGATGCCTCAGATCAGCCGGATCTCTACATCCTCCAGCTGCTTTTCATAAAAAACAGCGTGCCATTCCACCGTGTCCACCGGCTCAAAATGGAGCGACGAACAGGCCGCGTGCAGCCTGGGCCGCGTTTCCCCTGCGATCAGGACAGTGGGGCCGTCTGCGCCGCCGATGATGCCCATGACCGCCGCGCAGGCGGTAGCGGTAGGGCCGCGATGGTCAGCAGCCTGCTTCTGAGGCCGGGGAAAGTCGCCGTCGGCGCAATCCTCAAGCAGAAAGCCCGGCTCGGCAATGTCCGGCTCCAGCGAATAACGCATGGCCGTAAAACAGGCGGGATGCTCCATCCCATCGGCCGGGAAGGCGTGTTCCGGCAGTTTTTGCGGTTCTGCCTCGTGTACGGTCAGCGTATAGACCTGACCGGTCAGCGGGTGGGGCAGGGCGATGCTTTTGCCTGCGGCGGGCGTGGCAAAGACCGGGCCGGGCAGCCGGGCCGGTGCGCGCTCCATACACACCGAAAGAGCGTGAAGATCCTGATCCTCCGGGTCATCCCATTGGTAGGAGCAGCGATGGATCGCCCAGGCGCGGTCGGGGTTCAGACCGTAGTGCTCCAGAACCTGCAGCGCTTCGGTTTCGGTGCGCAGCCCGGCGGGCAGGCAGGAGGCCGGCAGCCAGGTCACGGCGCAGCCGTGCTGGCGCTGCATCCGGCGGCCGCCGCGCAGGAGGTGGCTGTAAAAATCCACGTCCAGCGGGTGTTCCTGCTTCATCTGCTGCCGCTGTTTCCGGGTATAATGGTTCCGCTCTTCGTTGTACAGATCCCATTTGTCGAGGAATGCCTTGACGGGGGTGGGATCGGCTTCCAGCAGAAAATCGACGACCAGCCCCTCATCGCACAGATACAGGGCGGGAATATGCCAGGTTTCTTCGCCCCAGGCAAAGGTCTTTCCGAGGGGGATTTCAACCCCGGCTTCGCCCTTGCCGCCCCAGAAGCCGCCGTCGTAACACACCTGCCATTCGGAGACCTGAGCCGGAGCGGCGGGGTTCATGTCCTCGTCATAATAGTCCTCGGTATAGGGGATCTGGGAGAGGTCAAATTCGGCCTGCAGCTTTTTGATGTATGCAAACGCATCCGGCATGGGCTCCAGCCCGAACTGCTGCCGGATGGCGCCCAGTACAGCCTGCTGCGCGGCTGTGGCAGGGTAGTCCAGCAGGAACGCCCGGAACTGCTCTTCCTCCCACGCAAAGCACTGTTCCAGCGCCGCCATATCGGCGCAGGAAAGCAGAAGCCGGAGCAAATCTTCAAAATTGCGGGCGATGGGATGCACACAGTCGCCGAAGTTCATGGGGCTGACCGCGAAAATCGTTTCGCCAAACTCCGGGATCGTGCAGTAGTGGATGCCGTCCACCCCGGCCCAGCCGAGGATGGCGGCATTCTTCGGTGTGCAGTAATAGGGTTCGTTTGTATCGCACAGAGCAAACCCTATGGCAGCGTGATCAATGTTCAAATTTTTGAATTTTTGATACAGCGTCATTTTTTGCCTCCCAAAACAGAAAAACTGCCCGCCTGCACCGCTGTCTGTGCGGCAGAAGGCACAGGCAAAGAATGTTTCGGTTTTCGGAGCAGAGTATATCAGAAAACTGTGAACAAATAACCTGCCGGTCAAGAAACGGCCGGGCGATTACACAAAATCGCCCGGCCGTTCTTTTTTGTTCAGCGCCTGACGCGCCGCCCGGCCTTTCCGGCCGGCTTATTTGCCTTCCGGCTCGGTCACCAGCTCCTTGATGGAAGCCACGGTGCCCGCCAGATCCTGCAGGTTCGAGGGGATGATCAGCTTGGTGGCGCGGCCGTCGGCTACCTTGGCCAGCGCTTCCAGGCTGCGCAGGGCCAGCACCTTGTCGGAGGGCATGGCCTCGTTCAGCAGGCGGATGGCATCGGCGTTGGCTTTCTGCACGGCCAGAATCGCCTGTGCTTCACCCTCGGCCTCCAGAATGCGCTGCTGCTTAACGGCGTCGGCGCGCAGGATGGCGGCTTCCTTTTCGCCCTCGGCGGCGGTGATGGCGGCCTGCTTTTCACCGTCGGCTTTCAGGATCACCGCGCGCTTTTCGCGTTCGGCCTTCATCTGCTTTTCCATGGCGTCCTGGATCTCACGCGGGGGAATGATGTTCTTCACTTCCACACGGTTGACCTTGATGCCCCACTTGTCGGTGGCTTCGTCCAGGATGGCGGTGATCTTGCTGTTGATGGTGTCGCGGCTGGTCAGGGTGTGGTCCAGCTCCATGTCGCCGATGATGTTGCGCAGCGTGGTGGCCGACAGGCTCTCGATGGCGGAGATGGGCTGGTTGACGCCGTAGGTATACAGCTTGGCGTCCATCACCTGGAAGAACACCACGGTGTCGATCTGCATGGTAACGTTGTCGCGCGTGATGACAGGCTGAGGCGGGAAGTCCGCTACCTGCTCCTTCAGGCTGACCTTTTTGACCACGCGCTCCACAAAGGGCGTTTTGATGTGGACGCCGGCGCCCCAGGTGGCATAGTAGCTGCCCAGGCGCTCGACCACATATGCGTCAGACTGGGAAACGATCACGATATTGCTGATGAGAATCAGCAGGACGATCACGATCAGGGCGATGATAAACGGCATAACAGTTCCTCCTTTTCAGTTGTGGGTGTCACAGCGCAGCGGTTTCCGGCTGCGGCTCTACGATCAGGACCGTGCTTTGGATATCGAATACACGGCACAGCTGGCCGGGCTGCAGCGAAACGCTGCCGTGGACACGGGCGGCCCAGTCCACGCCGTCCAGCCGGACACGACCGGGGCGGTCCGGCGTGATCGGTTCCAGCACCGTGGCGGTGCGGCCGATGTTCCGGTCGCCGTTGGTGGGGTCGGCACGGCGCTGCTGCAGTTTGGCTACCAGAGGCCGGCAGGCGAGCAGCGAACCCGCGCTGACCACGGCGAATACAAGCGCTTCCAGCAGCAAATTTGAGCTGAACAGGCTGACCAGCAAAGCGGCCGCCGCGCCGATGGCGAACCAGATGGACACCATGCTGACGGTGGCGCCTTCCACCACCAGCAGCGCGATCAGTGCCGCCAGCCAGAAAACAGAAGCTGTCGTCATACGTTTGTCCCTCCTTTGCAGACGATGGCAGGCGGCCGCGCCGGGGCCCGGCGTGCCGGCTGCTTTGAGGTTATTGTATTCCATCCAGCAGGGGGAATGTCAAGCGAAATCTCGAAAATGGTTTCTTTTGCCACAAAATCAGTGAATATACCAAAAAAGCGCCGCCCTTTTTGGCGGGCGGCGCCGGTGCTTTTTGAAACAGGCTGCAATAAAACGGCGGCACGGCTCGTAGCGGGCCGGTTCATCGGTAATCGAAATAGCTGTGGTCGGGATTATGGCCGTTTTCCTCCACCAGAATGGTAAAGCCCATGGGATTTACCTCGGTGGATTTTACGCCCACCGGCTCCACCAGATAGTGCTCGGTGCGGTTGATGAGGATCTCGGCGGTCTCGGTTTTGCCCACGCGGCGGTAATGCAGCAAGCCGCCGCAGGCTTTCACCAACTGGAAGGTCCCGTCGGTAAATGCGTCGCAGGTGCGGCGCAGCTCGGCCAGCTGGGCCAGCACGGGCCGCAGCCGGTTTTCGGTGCTGTTCCAGTCAAAGTAGCCGCGGTTGAACGGGTCGCGGTAGCCCTGCATGGCGATCTCGTCGCCATAGTATACGCAGGGCACGCCCGGCAGCGTAAAGATCATGGCGTAGGCCATCTTCAGCTTGCACATGCCCTCGTCAAACTGCCCGGGCGAAAGGCGGCGGCCGCTTTGCCAGTCGCGGTCGTGGCTGCCCAACGGCTCGTCCTGCAAATAGGTGATGGCGCGCTCAGTATCGTGGGTGGACACAAAGTTCAGCAGGGTATTCAGCGCCGGGGCGGGGTAGTTTTCACAGCTGGTCAGGATCTGGGCGGCGGTCTGCTCGGCGCTGCGCCCGCGCAGAAAGTCCAGCACAGCATTGCGGAACGGATAGTTCATTACGCTGTCCAGCCCTTTGCCCAGCAGGTAGGTGCGCCGCCCGCCAAAGCCGAATTTGTTGGTGGCGTCCTCCCACACCTCGCCCAGCAGCAGCTTGTCCTCGCCGTGGCGCTTGACCGCCGCGCGAATGGTTTCGATAAAGGAATCGGGCAGCTCGTCGGCCACATCCAGCCGGAACCCGGCGGCGCCCCGCTGCATCCAGGTGTCGATCACGCCGCCCGGCCCGGTGATGAACTCCACATACAGCGGATCGTCCTCATTGACCTCGGGCAGCGTTTCAAAGCCCCACCAGCTGCGGTAGCCGCAGGCGTACTGGGGGTTAAAGTCGTACCAGCGGCGGTACGGGGAGTTGACATCGTGGTACGCGCCGCCCGGCCCGTAGCGGCCTTCGCGGTTGAAGTAGATGCTGTCGGAGCCGGTGTGGCTGAACACGCCGTCCAGAATGATGCCGATGCCATGGCGGCCCGCTTCGGCGCACAGGCGGGTAAAATCCTCGTTGGTGCCCAGCAGCGGGTCCACGTTCAGGTAGTCGGCGGTGTTGTAGCGGTGGTTGGCGTGGGCCTCAAAGATAGGGTTCAGGTAAAGATAGTTCACGCCCAGGCTTTGCAGATAGGGCAGCTTCTGCCGGATGCCCTCCAGATCGCCGCCGTAGTAATCCATGTTGATATGCCCGCCCACCTCGATCAGGCCGTGATACGGCTCGCCGTCCTTGTCGGCGCGGTACAGCCGGTCGGCCCAGGGCATGGGCTTGTTCTTCACGCCTTCGTAAAAACGATCCGGAAAAATCTGGTAGAATGTGCCGCCCTTTACGCACTCCGGCGTGCGAAAGCTGCGCTCGTACACGGTGAGCTGCCAGGCCTGGCCATCGGTCCAGGTCACCTCACCGGTGCCGGCGGCCCCGCGGTAGACGCGGCGGAAGTCGGTATACAGGGCGTACTTGTAACAGGAGACCCGCGGGCTGTGGACGGGGATATCCACGGCAAAGTGGTTTACCATGGGGGTCTGGCCGATAAAGGTCATGCGGTAATGCACGGGCTGCTCGCCGGGGCCGTCCTTGCGCAGCACCACATGCGGATCCACATAGCCGCAGCTTTCGGGCACATTCAGGCACAGATGCACCGCATCGCCCGCCGGCAGCGCACCGAACGGCTTGCGGAATTCCTCGTTCAGACTGTTGTGATAGACAAACAAAACACTCAAACCTTTCGCAGCAAAAATGGGAACGCAGGTTCAGAAAAACCCCCGGCGCGGGGCGCCGGGGGTCGGGAAACGGACGTTTACTTGACGAAAGGCGCGTGCCAGATATCGCGGGCGTAATCGGTCACCGAACGGTCGGCGCTGAAGATGCCGCTGCCGGCAATGTTCTTCAGGCTCATGCGGTTCCAGGTGTCGCGGTCGCAGTACAGCTTCTGGATATCGGCCTGTGCGCGGCGGTAGTCCTTGAAGTCGGCCATGACCATATACGGGTCGCTGGTGCGCAGGTTGTTGGTCACCTCGTGGAAGCTCTCGCCGTTCCAGCCGCGCTCCAAAAAGTCCAGCGCAGCGGCCGCCACATCGTCGCCCATAATGAAGGCGTTCGGATGATACCCCATGGCCTTCAGGCTGTTCACCTCAGGCGTCAGCATGCCAAAGATGACCTCGTTCTCCTTGCCGGCGGCGGCAGCGATCTCCACATTGGCGCCGTCCAGCGTGCCCAGCGTGATGGCGCCGTTCAGCATGAACTTCTTGTTGCCGGTGCCGGACGCCTCGGTACCGGCCAGGCTGATCTGCTCGGAGATCTCCGAAGCGGGCATCAGACGCTCCGACAGCGACACGCAGTATTCTTCCAGATACACGATGCGCAGCTTGTCGCGCACGGCCGGGTCGGAATCGATCAGCTGGCCCAGCTTGCAGATCATGCGGATCATCTGCTTGGCCATATAGTAGCCAGGGGCGGCCTTGGCGCCGAAGATATAGGTCTTGGGCACAAAGTCGGCGTTGGGGTTCTCTTTCAGGTACAGGTACTGGGCGGCAATGTTCAGCGCGTTCAGGTGCTGGCGCTTGTACTCGTGCATGCGCTTGACCTGGCAGTCGAAGATGGAATTGGGGTCGATCACCTGGCCGGTGCTCTTGGCCAGGTAATTGGCAAAGGCCACCTTGTTGTCCAGCTTTACCTTTTCCAGTTGCGCCAGCACGGTCTTGTCATCGGCAAAGCGGTCAAACTTGGCCAACTCGGACGCATCGTGGCGGTAGCCGGTGCCGATGGTCTCATCCAGCAGCTTGCACAGGCCCTTGTTGGAGGCCAGCAGCCAGCGGCGGTAGGCGATGCCGTTGGTCACGTTCTTGAACGCTTCGGGCTTGTACAGGTAGTAATCGTGGAACACGCTGTCCTTGATGATCTCGCTGTGCAGCTTGGACACGCCGTTGATGCTGTGGGAGACATAGGCGCAAATGTTGGCCATGCGCACCTGATTGTCGCCAATCAGGGCCATATAGTCCACCTTGCCGGTATCGCCCGGGAACGCCCGGAACAGCTCCTCGCGGCAGCGGCGGTCCATCTCGACCACGATCTGGTAAATGCGAGGCAGCGTCATCTTGAAGATGTCCACGTTCCACTTTTCCAGCGCTTCGGCCATGACGGTGTGGTTGGTGTAGGCAAATACCTTCTGGCAGATGGCAAAGCTCTGATCCCAGCCGTAGCCGCACTCGTCCAGCAGAATGCGCATCATTTCAGGGATGGCCAGGGTCGGGTGAGTGTCGTTGAGCTGGATGGCGACCTTATCGGACAGGTTCTCCAGCGTGCCGTAGTTGGCCAGATGGTTCTGCACGATGTCGCCGATGGAGGCGGCCGACAGGAAATACTGCTGGCGCAGCCGCAGGATCTTGCCCTCCACATGGTTGTCGTTGGGGTACAGGATCTTGGAGATCAGCTCGGCGGAGGCGTTTTTGCTCATGGCGCTGCCGTATTCGCCGGCGTTAAAGCTGTTCATATCAAAATCCGGGGATTTTGCCTGCCACAGCCGCAGCTTAGCCACGCCCGGGCCGTCGTAGCCCTGCACGTACATATCGCTGGGCACGGCCAGCACGCTGTTGTAGTTGACATGCTTGATATAATGGAAGCCGTGATCCCAGCTTTCCTTGATCTCGCCGTCAAAGCGGATCTCCACCGCCTGGTCGGGGTGGCTCTTGAGCCAGACCTGGCCGCCGGGCAGCCAGTTGTCGGCGCGCTCCTGCTGCCAGCCGTCCACGATCTTCTGCTTGAAGATGCCGTACTCGTACAGGATGGAATAGCCGGTGCCGGAGATATCGGTTGGACCCCTGACGTAAAGATCGATTGCTGCCTGAAAGCCCACGCCGGCGTT
>CAMFSB010000036.1 GCA_945982465.1 uncultured Faecalibacterium sp.
GGATGGCGTCCAGGCCGTTCTTCTTGGCGCAAGCGGCCAGATCGAACTTGCCGGCGGTGGCGCCGAACTCGCAGTCCACACGCCATGCCAGATTCTTCTTGGTGGAATCGGTCATGTTGGGCTCCAGATCGCTGCCCAGCAACTCCGCAAACTTGGCGGCGTGCTCCGCTTCCTCGTAAGCGGCCTTCTCCCAGTACAGGCCCACCTCGGGATAGCCCTCGCGATGCGCAATGCGGGCCATGCACAGATACATGCCAACTTCGCTGCACTCGCCGGTGAAGTTCGCGTTCAGCTGCTCCCAGATGAACTTCTTATCTTCCTCGGAGATGTCGGGGTTGTTCTTGACGGTCTTGGCATAGATGCCGAACTCGTGCTCAGCAGCCAGCTTATCGACCTCCATGACCTTGAACTTGGAGCCGTCGACCTTGCACACGGGGCACTTGAAGCCTTCGGGGATAGCCTCAGCTTCCAGAACATAACCGCAGACGGGGCATACAAACTTTTTCATTGTAAATTTCCTCCATTCAATAAATTTTATTCTTCTTTGCGGGAAAGGCAGTCCGTACACAATCCTGTCAGGATCATCTGGACTCGTTCAACGCGGCACCCCATTTCCCGGGCGATGCCGCTGCAATCGGGAACCCCTGCCTCAGGCAGATCCACGACGGCACCGCAGCCGCTGCACACAAAATGTGCATGGGGGTAGGTGTCGCCGTCAAACCGCTCCACACCGCCTATCGTACCCAGGCTCTGGATGATTCCCTGATCTCTGAACAGGGCCAGATTCCGGTATACTGTAGCAAGGGAGATGTCCGGATACTCCTGCCGGAGAGCCTCATAAAGAGTCTCGGCGCTGGGGTGGGATCTGGAGTGCTGAAGGCAGGAGAGAATGGCGTTCCGTTTCCGGAACTGTTTGCCGGATCGTTCCATACATTTCTCCTGTCGATTTGCAAGTGATTCTCATTTGCAATGAAAATATATCATTGGATGGCACATTTGTCAATAACTATTTCAAAAAAATCCGGTTTTCTCACAGTTTTCCACAGAACACAGAGAAAAATTCATCCATCAATGTGTACCATCAGATCAGCGCTAGATCGTTGGCAGGATGTCTTTTGTGCAGGTGATCCTCTGACCCCTGTTCTGAGGCAGCCGAGAGCCGGCAGCGGGTTCCGCAAACGAATGTGCTACAGCGCAAGCACAAGCAAAAAGCAGACAGCCGTTCGCTCCCAGCAAAGTGCGTTTGACGCGGCTCTGCCCGGCCGAAGAAGCCCCCTGCTTTTCCCGCCTTTATTTTTGCCGATTTTCCGTGTTGAAGCCAAGCCTGCCCAGCGCCGGCAGGATCGCCCGCAGCGTAACAGCCGTGACTGCGCCCATCACCAGCCCCAGCACCAGCATTACCGGCGCATAATACAGCGACAACGCGCTGCCCAGGATAAACCCGGCGCAAATCAGCTGCCCCACGTTGTGGGCCAGCGCGCCGGACACCGACAGGATGAACCAGGTGGGCCGGTGCGGCAGCGAATACAGCCCCCACATGACCAGCAGCGACAGCAGCCCGCCGCACAGCGACAAAAAACCGGCCGTTGCGCCGCTGACCAGAAACACAAACAGCGCCTTGAGCAGATCCAGCACCAGCGCCTGCCGCGCGCCCATAAAAAACAGCGCGTACATGACCACGATGTTGGCCAGCCCCAGCTTCATGCCCGGCAAAAGGCCCGGGAAGGTAATGCTGCCCTCGATAAAGGACAACGCCATGGCCAGTGCAAACAGCAGGCCGGAAAGGGCGACCTGCTTTGTCTTTTCGTAATTGCTCCGCATGGTCACCCATCCTCTTCCTGCTGGGCGGCTTCGTACTGCTTCTGCTCTTCCACAGCGGCGTCCCAGGCGGCAAATACTTCCTCCTGATGGAAGCGCAATTCGTCCCCTTCGTCGCTTTTCTCCCGCAGCAGCATCGGGTCGTTGTACACATCGGGGCTGTTGATCTCGTTTTCCAGCTCAACTTCGCGGGCACCCAGCTGTTCCATTTCTTCTTCCAGCTTTTTCACCTTTGCCCGCAGCTCTGCGCGGCGGCGGCGCTGCTCCTTACCGTAGCCCTGCCGGGCAGCGGCCTCTTCCTTTACCGGCTCGGGCTCGGGCTTGCCGCGGCCCATCAGGGCGTCATAGCTTTCGTACAAAACAGCCCTGCCATCCTCGAGATACAAAATCGGGCAGGCAAGCTGATCCATCAGGTAGCGGTCGTGCGTTACCAGCACCAGCGTGCCGGTATAGGCCATCAGCGCCCGGGTCAGGTTTTCGCGGGTGTAGATGTCCAGATGGTTGGTCGGCTCGTCCAGAAACAGCAGGTTAGGCCGTTCCAGCACGATCTCCGCAAAGCGCAGCCGCGCCAGCTCGCCGCCCGAAAGCGCCTCGCAGGGCTTGAACACATCCTCACCGCGGAAGCCCAGCCGTGCCAGATGGCTGCGCACTTCCAGTTCGGTGAATTTGGGGTATTTATCCCAAATGGCGTCGATCACACGGCCGCCCGCCCGGCTTTGCTGCTGCACAAAAATGCTGGGCCGCGCGCCGGTGCCCAGCCGCACCATACCGCCCGAGGGGCGGCGCTTGCCATCCAGCACCTGCATCAGGGTGGATTTGCCCGTGCCGTTCGGCCCGGCGATCACCAGCCGCTCGCCCCGGTGCACAATATAGCTGAACGGCTCCAGCAGCGTGCGCGCGCCGATGCGGATGGTCAGGTTTTTCAGGATGACCAGCTCGTTCCACGGCTCCACATCGTATTCAAAGCGGAACGAAAGCTGTGTCTGCTCGTTTTTGGGCGCTTCGGTGATCTCCAGCTTTTCCAGCTGCTTGCGGCGGCTCTGCGCCATTTTAGTGGTGGACGCCCGCACCAGGTTGCGATCTACATAATCCTGAAGCTTGGCCGCCAACGCCACATCGGCGTCGTGCTGCTTTTGCTGCAAAGCGTCGGCCGCCTCTTTCTGCGGCAGATAGGCGGAAAAGTTCCCCTTATAAGCCGTAACGCTTTTGCCCGCGACCTCCCAGATCTTCGTGCACACATGGTCGAGGAAATACCGGTCGTGGCTGACCACCAGCACCGCGCCGGAATACGCCTTGAGGTAGGCTTCCAACCATTCCATCGTGGCAAAATCCAGGTGGTTGGTCGGCTCGTCCAAAATCAGCACATCCGGCTTTTTCAAAAGCAGCTTGGCCAGACGCAGCCGGGTCAGTTCCCCGCCCGAAAGCACGCCTACGCGCTTTTGCCAGGTTTCCTGCGCAAAGCCCATGCCGCCCAGCACTTTTTTGATGTTCACATCCATGTTGTAGCCATCAGCCGCGTCTACAATGGCCTGCAGCTCGGCGTGCCGGCGGGCCAGTTCCTCGCTGCCCGGCTCCGCCGCCATTCTGCGCTCCACGATCTGCATCTGCGCCATAGCGTCCAGAACGCCTGCAAAGGCGGTGCGCATTTCGCCGTACACGTCCAGCGAGGCATCCGGCGCGGCGTTCTGTTCCAGATATCCCAGCGTTACGCCGCGCGCCAGGGTAAACTCGCCGTTATAATCAGTGTACTCCCGGGTCAGGATTTTGAGCAGCGTGGTTTTGCCCGCGCCGTTCTGCCCCACGATGCCAATGCGGTCCCCGGGTTCCACATTGGCCGTTACATTTTCCAAAACGACCTTTTCGCCAAAGGTCTTTCCCAGATGGTCCAAACTGATCAGCATATTTGTTCCTTATTTGCTAGCTTTGAACGGACGGACGTACCGCCGCCCAGTGCGCGGCCGCTTTGCCCCGCGCTTTTATTCCCCGCGCCGGGCCAGCGCTTGTTCGCACCAGGCAGCCACATCGCTGTACACCTGCTCGCGGCAGGCTTCGTTGAGGATCTCGTGGCGCAGCCCATCATATAATTTGAGCGTAACATCCTGCACGCCGGCCTTTTGCAGCCGCTGCGCCACCTGGGCAGGGCCTGCGCCATAGCTGCCCACCGGATCGTCCGCGCCGGCAATGACCAGCACGGGCAGATCCTTGCGCACATTCTGCACCCACTGCTCACTGTTTACATGCACCAGCACCTTTGTCAGCTCGTGAAACGCGCTGACCGTGAACGTAAAGCCGCACTTTGCGTCGGCGTCGTAGCGCACCACGTTGCCTTCGTCCGCGCTGAGCCAGGCATTGGGGCTTTTCGCATCCGGGATGCGCTGCAGATAGCTGCCAAACGCCGCCTTGTTCACCAGCGCGGAACGGTACTGCGGGCCGCGGAACAGGCCGATCACATCGGTCAGCAGCAATGCCGCCGGCGCGGCCGGGTTTTTGCCCGCCGTGCCGCAGAACACAGCCGCATCCATCGCCTGGGGGTACAGTTCCACAAACCAGCGGGCAAAAAAGCTGCCCATGCTGTGCCCAAACAGCACCAGCGGCAGCCCCGGCCAGCGCTCGCAGGCCAGCCGGTTCATGGTATACAGGTCTTTCAGCACATAGGCGCGCCCGTTGCGCGGTGCAAAATAGCCGTTGGGGTATTCCTTGCCGCTGGTGCTGCCGTGGCCCAGATGGTCGTTGCCGCAGACCACATAGCCTTGGGCGGCAAGGTACGCGGCAAAATCCCGGTATCGCAGGATATACTCCGCCATCCCGTGGGAGATCTGCAGGATGGCATGCGGCTCCACCGCCGGGTCGTAGAAATAATAGCCGGCTACCGGCTGGCCGCGGAACGACGATTCAAATTGAATGTTTTCGATTTTTAATTCCGACATTTTGCAGCTCCTCCTGTTCCATAACGATGGGATACAGCTCGGTAAGCGAACGGATCTCGTAGGTAGGCTTCAGCGCTGTGGTGTTTTCGGCGCTGGAGGGGTTATACCAGCAGGTGTCCAGGCCGGCGTTTTGCCCGCCGCGGATATCGCCGTTCAGGCTGTCGCCCACCACCAGCACATGGCTGCGGTTCTCCACGCCCAGCTGGCGCAGTGCCTGATCGAAACAGCGGCGGTCGGGCTTGTCGGCCCCCAGCTTTTCCGAAATGAACACATCCTCCATGTACCCGGCCACGCCTGATTCCTGAATGCGCTGCATCTGCACGCGCTGCACGCCGTTGGACACCACGGCCAGCGTGGCCACCTCGGCCAGCTCGTTCAGCGCCTCCAGCGTGCCGGGGATCAGATCGGGGTGGCAGGCCAGCCTGTCCAGATAATACTGGTTCATCTCGGCGCCTTTGCCCTTGCCGTCCATGCCCAGCGCCTTCAAAAAGCGGGCAAATCGCTCGGCCAGCAGCTTTTCGCGGCGGATCTCGCCTTTTTCCAGGCTTGCCCACAGCCTGCTGTTAATCTGGCGGTAGGTATCCATTGTGGCGGCGTCCGTCGGCAACGCGTAATGCTCCAGCGTTTCCTGCAGGGCCTTGTTCTCGGCGGCGTCAAAATCCAGCAGAGTGTTATCTGCGTCAAATAAAATACAATAGTACTGTGCCATTGTTCTATCCCTCATTTCCTTGTTCTTAGTATTATCCCCTGTTTTGCATGCAATGTCAACCAAAACAACGCCCCGCCCTGCGCCAGACAGCACAAAGCGGGGCATTTTTGCTTATTCGTCCAGGATGAGATATTCGCCGGTGTCGGTCTGCTCCGGCGCATTGTCCGCGCAGTCCGAACCGCCGCCGCCATCGCAATCGCCACCATCATCACAGTCGCAATCACCGTCATCACAGCTGCTGTCATCACAGTTGCAGCCGTCACAGTCGCAGTCATCACAATCGCAGCCGCAGTCACAGTCACCGCATTCGCAGTCACCGCCATTGTTCCCGCCGTGGCAGCCGCCGCTGCAGACCTGGTCGCAGCTGAACAGCACCGGTTCCATTTCGGCTTCGTCGTGGGCGACCTGTTCGCTCCAGTTGAAATCAAAATAATCCACGCTGCCGTCGGTCACATCGCCGGACTGTGGGTCGCTGGCCAGCGCCGGGTCGTCCGTGGGCAGATCGTTGAACCACAGCACATCGTCCGCCGTGTTCCGTCCGTCTGTGCGGGCAGCGGTCTCCAATTCCTCATACAGCATGTGCCAATCCCCCTTTTCCCCATGGTATGCACAGGGGCGGCAGGCTGTGAAGCCAATCAGGAATCAAATTCGCCCTTGACTGTGCGGGAAAACAGCAGCGGCAGCGCCTCCCGGATGGGGTAACCTTCGTACAGAATGCAGGCGACCATCTTGCAGATCGGCAGGTCCACCTGATACTGCTCGCCCAGCCGCACCAGCGCCTTGACCGTGTACGCGCCCTCGGCCAGCTTATCGTATGGCTGGCCCAGCGCGAACTGTTCGCCGAACATACGGTTGTGGCTGTGCCGCGAAAACAGCGTTGCTTCGTAATCGCCCAGATGGCACAGCCCGTAAGCGGAAAGCTCGCTGCCGCCCATCGCCTTGATCAGGCGGGCGATCTCCCGGGCGCCGCGGGCCATCAAAGCCCCTTTCAGGCAGGAATAACCCATGCCGTCCAGCATGCCGGCCGCGATGCCGATCACATTTTTGGCGGCGCTGCCCACTTCGGTGCCGATCAGGTCGTTGCCTTTGTACAGGCGGATCAGCTCCGAGGACAGGCCGTTCACGATAAAATCCACGGTCTGCGGCTCATCGGAATCCACCACCATGCAGTTGGGGATGTCCGCTTCAAAATCCTCCACGTGGCCCGGCCCGACCCAAACGGCCAGATGCACCGGCTGGGTCACCACGCTGCGAAACACCTGTGTCAGCCGCTGGCCGGTGCTTTCCTCAATACCTTTCATGCAGAGGATAAAGGTTTTGCCCGCCACATCCTGCCGCTGGATCCGCGCTGCCAGCGCGCGCAGCTGCTGCGCGCCGATGGAAATGATCACGACCTGGGCAAAGGCAAGGGCCTGTTCCAAATCGCTCTCCCGCCGCAAGGCTTCCGGCAGGGTCAGATATTCGTTTTTCCGGTGCTCGCACAGCGCCTGAAAGCGGGCAGACTCCGCCCGGCCCCAAAGCAGCACCTCGTTTTTTTTGCTGTGATAGGCAGCCAGGAATGTTCCCCACCGGCCGCAGCCCAATACAGTGATCTTCATCATGCAATGCCTCTTTCATTCGGAAAGACCCGCCCTGCGAGCAGGGCGGGTCCGTATCAGAAACTGGGGATCATGTAAACCACAGGCCGTTACTCCCCTGTCGGCGGCTCTGTGCCAGGCTGCTCGCCCGCACCGGCCGGCGGCTCGCTGGCCTGCGCGCCTGAGTCTGCCTCAGAGCTCGCCGGAGAAACAGGCTCCGGGGTTGGTGCTTCGGTCGGGACGGATGTAGGCTCCGGCGTCGGTTCAGGGGTCACGTTCGGCGTCGGAGTAGGGGTCACGTTTGGCGTCGGGGTAGGGGTGTTTGGTGTCGGGGTAGGGGTGTTTGGTGTCGGCGACGGGGAAGGCGACGGGGCCGCCGTCGGCGCAGCAATGGTGACCACATTGGATTTCAGCTCGGTATCATTGAACAGCAGCACCGCGTAAATCGAGTAGGAGGTCCCCTCCGCTATGGTGAGCGTATAGCTTGCACCCGGGATCCCCTGCTTGCGGTACTGGCCGTCGTTGACCTTGACATACCAGATGACCTTGCTCAGATCGCCGTAGTTTCTATTGATCAACGAAGCCTTCAGCGTGTAATCCCGGCCCACGGTCGCCGTGGCGTCGCCGGTCAGCTTGATGCCCACCTCGGCGAAGATCGCCGTCACGTTCACGTTCTGCTTGAAGTCCTTGTCGGTACGGGTGGCCGTGGTCACGCCATCGCTCCACTTGATGAACATCAGGCCGTCGTTGGGCACTGCCTTGACCGTGATGGATGTGGAGCGGTCTTTGATCTCAAACGAAAGGCTGGTCTTGCCGGTCTCGCTGCCCGAGGTCAGCGTGCCGCCGCCGGCGGAATCCACCTGATATTTGGCGGTGAACTGGCCCGGCGTGGAGGTGGGCGCAGCCGTTGCGGTGCCGTTGCCGGCGTATTCCTCGCTGCGCACCGCGATGTTGGCTGTTTCGGGGCGGCGGTCTGTCGACTCATAGGCATGGGATGTGACATACGAGAGGATCTGCTGCAGGCCGGAGGTCTTCAGGTGGATATCTCCGCTCACATAATAGTCGCTCTTGCCGTAGCCGTCGGTACCTTTGAGCACTTCTGTGCTGTTCAGGAATTTGATGTTCAGCTCCTGGCACATTTGGGCCAGCGCCATGTTGAACTGATCCAGCACCGCCTGATCCATCGCGGGATAGCTGGAATGATCCGCCGGGATCGGCGGGATCGCGTTCACGATCAGGTCTGTATAGGGGTAGCTGCTCTGGATCGCGCCGATCAGGCCCTTATAAGCCGTGATGAAATCGGCCGTGGACATGCTGCCGTCACCATTGTTTGTGCCCAGCGTGATCACCACACGGCGGGGTTTCATCTTCGCGACAGCATCCGGGATGGAATACAGGCTGGAATCGTTTTTAAAGGTCACAAATTTTTCCGTCGCCGCATTCTGGATGCCCAGGCCCTCCTTGGCGCAGAACTGCTGCAGCGTCAGAAGGCCGTTGCGGTTGAAGCGCAGCGTGTTGGAATCGCCCACAAAAAGCGTGTCTTTCAGATAGGCGTCGCCCGCGTCTGCCGTCTGGCCCAGCACCGCCGTGTTGGCAGCGTCGATCTGGTAGGCCTGCGGGTCATATCCGCCGCGTGTTGTCTCGGCGCTGGCCGGCGTGTTATGCCCTGCCGCGCGAATCTTGCCCGCCACCAGCACGCCTGTTACGCTGGCGGTGATCACAATGGCAAGCGCACAGATCGCACAAACCACGACCGCCTGCTTCTGCTTGGGGGTAAGTTCCTGTTTGTCTGTCTGCTTTTGATTTTTGTTCATGTTCGTCACCGTTCATTTAAGATATAATCCGTCAGCTCTTCGCAGCTTTGCACAAGCACTGCAGGAGCAAAGGGTTCCAGTTCCTCACGGCTGCCATAGCCATACAGCACGCCGGCCGCCGGTATTCCGCAGTCCGCCGCGCCTTCCAGGTCGTCCCTGCGGTCGCCCGCCATCAAAACACGGGCGCCCTGCAGCTCCGGCCGGGCCAGTACATCCTGCATAACAGCCGTTTTGGTATCCCTCGTCCGGTCGAACGAAGCGCCGCCAATGTAGGTAAAGCGACCCGCGAACGGCAGCCGTTCCAGCATAGTCGTGACCCCGCCCACCGGCATGGAGGTGCCGGTCTCCGGCAGCACGCCGGCCTCCTGCAGCCGGGCCAGCATTTCGGCCACGCCCGGATAAAGCGCGCATTCCCTGCTGCCGACCTGCGCATATAACTGCCGGTACAGGGCCGTGGCGCGCTCGATTTGTTCCTCAGAAGAAAAATATTCGCTGAATGTGCGGCGCAGCGGCGGGCCCAGATATTTATTCAGATTCTTGCCGGAAATATCCACGCCCATAACACAGAACGTTTGTTCCAGGGTGTGAAATATGCCCGGAGCTGAATCGATCAGAGTGCCGTCCACATCAAACAAGACTGCGTCATAGCGTGGCAAGCCTGTTCACTCCCGTCCATTTGTAAGCCTGTTTGCGTCAAAAGCCCCGGCCGCGCAGACGGCCGGCTGCAGGTCAATTTCCCTTTGGCCTGAATCGCGGCCCGCTATCAGACCC
>CAMFSB010000037.1 GCA_945982465.1 uncultured Faecalibacterium sp.
CGCAGACCGGCGGCCAGGCTGGTCTCGCCGGCCTGCACGCAGCCGCCCGGCGCTTCCCACAGGCCCGGCTCGCTGGCGGCGTCCTCGGCGCGGCGCACCATCAGGAACGCGCCCTTTTCGCTTTCGATCCAGCCGGTGACCACCACATGATAGGTGCCGGACGGCAGCGGCGTGCCCCGCGGATGGGTGCGGCCCAGCGGCCGGCGCTGGCGGTTGTACAAATCGAATTCTTCTGCCATAAATTACCCCCCTGACTGCATACAGATCGTTACAAAATCAGTATAGTGTGCGGCGGCGGCGAATGCAAGGTGCCGCGGGCCGATTTTGCGGGCGCGGGGGCGGTAAAACGGCGGCCACGGCGCGGCAAAATACGGCGAAAAGAATGAAAAACCACGAAAACAGGAAGAATTTTTGCAAGGGCGAATGTTTTGCGAAAACTGTAAAAAAATCGTGAATTGGTAATATTTATGAAAAATACTACGCTTTGTTATATCGAAAAGGACGGCTGCTGGTTGATGCTGCACCGTGTGAAAAAGCAGAACGACGAAAACCGCGACAAGTGGATCGGCGTGGGGGGCAAGTGCGAGGAGGGCGAAAGCCCCGACGATTGCGTGCTGCGCGAGGTGCGCGAGGAGACCGGCCTGGTTTTGACCGATTGGCGCTACCGGGGGTTGGTCACCTTTGTGTCGGACGTGTGGCCCACCGAGTACATGCACCTGTACACGGCCGCCGCCTGGCAGGGGACGCTGCCCCCCGGCCGCGACTGCGCCGAGGGCGTGCTGGAATGGGTGGAAAAGGCCCGCGTGCCGCAGCTGCCCATCTGGCAGGGGGACAAAATCTTCCTGCGCCTGCTGGAAGAGGGCGCCCCGTTCTTTTCGCTCAAGCTGGTGTACCGGGGCGAGCAGCTGACCCAGGCCGTGCTGGACGGCCGCCCGCTGCCCGTGGAGCCTTGAGCCGGGCGCCGGCCCGCTGCGTGCGGAAAACACCCCGCCCCGTGCCTGCCTGTCGGCCCGGCTGCGGGGGCCAAAACGCCGGCCCGGCCGCCCGCTGCCCGTAATGGCCTGCCCCGGCACAACCCCATGGTACAAAAAACGCGCAGCCCCGCGGGGCTGCGCGTTTTGGCGTTTTTGCGGGTTGGTCAGCAGCAGAACAGCAGGGGCATGCCGTACCCGCCGCGGAAGCAGCAGCTGCACAGCAGATTCAGCAGCACCAGCCGCATGCAGAACCGGCTCATGCCCTCGGCGGTGCCGTAGCTGTCGCTCTGGGCGCGGTAGGCGCGGCCGGGGTTCTGCAGCTGCTGCAGCAGGCTGCGGTACTCCATGTTGTTCGGCTCCATCTGCACGGCGTATTTGGCGTCCTGCAAAGCGTCCACCCGGCGGCTCAGACCGTTGTTGGCCAGCGCCGAAAGATAGTACCACCGGGCGGTGCGCTGGCTGATGCCGTCCAGCACGCGGCGGGCTTCGGGGTAACGGCGGTTGGCGATAAAATTGCGCGCGGCCTGCAGCTCGGGCGTATACCCCGCCGAGGAAGAACTGCCCTGCTGGCCATATGTGCCGAACCCAAAGCCGAACGGGTCGAACCCAAAGCCGAACGGATCGGCGGCCTGCCCGTAGCCGCCGGCGCTGGCGCCGTAGGCTGAATAGCTGCTTTGCGGGCCGCCGGTCTCGCCTTTGGTGATGGCGTCGTAGGCGGCCTGCACCTCCTTGAAATGCTCCTCGGCGGGGGGATCGCCGGGGTTGAGGTCGGGGTGCCAACGCTTGCACTGGGCGCGGTATGCCTTTTTGATTTCTTCGTCGCTGGCGCCGCGCTGGATGCCCAGCACCTCGTAGGGATCTCTCATGAGTGTGTTCCTCTAACCAATCCGCTTCCAATTCCTCTGGCCCCCGATGGGCGGCCAAAAGGGCAACATAATTATTTTACTGCTTTTTTTCCTTGGGCGCAACAGCCGAATAGCGCATCCACACCCCGGAATACAAAATATTCCGCAAAAGATCGGCGTTTTCCACACAGGGCAGCCGTTCAAAGGCCCGGGAGGCCGAGGCCATCAGCAATTCTAAGCTTTCGCGCATGGTCTGGTGGTAGTCCGGCCGGCCGCTCAGCTCGTACAGGGGGTTGTAGGCGCTGTGCCGCCGGTCGCGGGGCAGATCATCGTAGGCGTCCAGCAGGTAGATGAACTTACCCAGGTCCCGCCCCAGCGTGCGCAGCTCCGGCGCCCAGTGGTCCTGCCGGTAGTCGAACAGTTCCTCCATCAGTGCACCGAAGCAGCCCGAAACCGTGTCCAGATCGGTGCAGTTTTCGGCCTCGTACCGGTTCAGCAGGGCAAGATTTTCGCGGATGGCGGCGCACTGGCGGGGCCAGCGCTGCTCCACGGCGGCCCTGCGCGGCTCCAGCCGGCGCGCCAGCGCCAGCGCCGGCAGGCTGTGGTCGTCCTGCCATTTGTCCAGCGCGCTGTAATAGTACAGCGCCACGCTCATGTCCGCACAGTAATCAGCCGGGGCCGAATAGCGCCAGGCCTTTTTCCGCACCGGGTGGATGGGGCAGTGGCCGCAGCCCTCGCACACCTCGCTCTCGCCCTCGTACAGGCTGGACAGCAGCAGGTCCAGAAAGGTCAGGTCATAGGTCAGAGTCAGCCGGCCCGGAAGCCCGTGCAGCGCCCCCAGCCGATGGCACAGCCCGCAGTAGGCCGCGCCGTAGCGGGCCTGGGCATCCGGAGATAGGTTTTTGGTGTTGACAACAACGTATCCGAACATGGCGCACGATCCTTTATGGGGGAAAAAGCCCTGCCGCGCGGTCAGTTTGCGGCAGGGCAGGATGGGGGGAAGCTCTCAGCTTTTTTTGATGAACTGGGTGCCGCACCGGGGGCAGGAGATCTGGATGCGGCCCCGGCCGCGGGGCACCCGCAGCTTTTGTTTGCACTGGGGGCAGGTGTAGTAGCGGTACTGCTTGCGGCTGGCCCACTGGCTGCGCTTTGAGCGCCAGCCGGAGGCCAGATTTTCCTTAAACGTGTAAAACCGGTAATTTTCAGCTGTGCGCTTGGAAATATTCCGGCTGAACATGCGGTAATAGCTGTAGAGCAGCAGCGCCAGGCCCGCGTAATAAAACAGCCGCACATGCGAGATCATGGCCACGACCAGAAACGCCAGCGACGCGATGCACAAAAACTGGTTCAGATCGTCGCCGCCATAGCGGCCGGCCATAAAACGGCGGAATTTTTCTTTCATGCAAACGAACCTTCTTCTCACAATGTCGTCAGGGCCAGCGGCAGTGCAGGGCCGCTGCTTTGACCGGCCAGCCTGATTATCGCAGGAAACTGTGGTCTTTTTTTGAACAAAGCGTAAATCAATTAAGAATTGTACCACACAACGCGGATCCCGTCAAAGCCTGACGAAGCTGTATGAAAATTTTCGTAAAGCGCGGGGGCACCTCTGGTCAAGTGCTACAAATCTTTTGGAATGTCGGTTGAATTGCCCCCGGTTTTGGATTATACTGTATATGTATATCCAAAGCAGCCCGCGCCCGGCGGGGAAAGGCAGTAAGCATGAAACAACTGTATACCGCGCTGGAAGATATCGTCTGGCTGACCCAGCTGGGCCTTTCCATGCTGCTGCCGCTGGTGGCGCTGTTATGGCTGGCCTACTGGCTGGTGGAGGCCCACGGCTGGCCGATGTGGATCTATGTGCCGGCCATCGGGCTGGGGCTGGGCTGCGGCGCGCAGAGCTTCTGGCAGTTTTCGCGCCGGATGCTCAAGCGCGCAAAGGATCAAACGCAAAAACCGCCGGCGGGCTTTAACCGGCACAGCTGAACCGCCGGCACGGAGGGTAGAATGAAGCTGAAGCTGCAACCTCAACCGAAAAAGGAGCTGACCCACATCGCCTGCGGCACCGCTTTGTGCACGGCCGTGATGTGGGTGGTGTTCGCGGCCCTGCATCTGGTGCACTGGGTCGCGTTTAACTACACGGTGGTATTGGCCAGCCTGATCGGCACGGCCATCGCCGTGGGCAACTTTGCCGTGCTGTGCCTGACCGTGCAGCAGGGCATCGAAATCGACGATGAAAAAAAGCGCAAGGGCCTGTTTCAGGTCTCGTATAATGTGCGCATGCTGGTGCAGGCAGCCTGGGTGGTCATCGCCATTGCGGCGCCCTGCTTTCAGCCGGTGGCGGGCATCGCCCCGCTGCTGTTCCCCCGCGTAACGATCTATTATCTGCAAATAACCGGGCGCTATAAGCCGGAAACCCCGAAAGAGCCGGAAGTCTCTGTGGAAGAGGACGCCGGCTCTGCGCCGGCCCCGGCCTCCGAGGATGAAGGAGGTGAGAACTGAATGGAAGTGACCCTTAACGGTGCGAAAATCCTGTATGTGATCGAAAACGTGCCTTTGCTGGGGGATTTCAAGATCACGCAGACGCTGGTGGTCACCTGGCTGGTCATGGCACTGACCGCTGTGCTGGCCTGGTGGCTGGGCCGCAACCTGCAGGTGGAGAATATCTCCAGGCGGCAGGCGGCCGCCGAGTTCATTGTGGAAGCGCTGGACAACTTTGTGCGCGGCAACATGGGCACAAAGTTTGACTGCTACATCCCGCTGGTGGGGGCGATCTTCTCGCTCAGCATCCTGTGCAACCTGATCAGCGTGCTGGGCCTGTGGAGCCCCACTGCCGACCTGAACACCGAACTGGCCTGGGCCGTGGTGGTGTTTATCCTTATCACCTACCACAAGCTGAAAGCCAGCGGCATTCTGGGCTACCTGCGCGGCTTCCTCGACCCCATCTTCATCCTTGCGCCCATCAACGTGATGTCGGAATGCTTTACCCCCATCAGCATGTCGTTCCGTCATTTCGGCAACATCCTGTCCGGCATGGTCATCTCCACGCTGATCTACGCGGCACTGTCGGTCGCTGGCAGCGCCCTGCTGGGCCTGCTGGGCGGCAGCCTGGTGGTGGATGTGCTGGTGCTGGCGGCAGGCGCGGCGCTTTTGTACCGCGGCCTGACCAAAGCCCCCAAAAAGGAGGGCGCCAAACGCGGCAGCCTGCCGGGCAAGATCTTCGGCGTGGTGCTGCTGGCGCTGGGCGTGCTGGGCGCTGTGAGCAATCTGCCCGCCGTGGGCGGCCTGGTAGCCCGTTTCCCCTGGCTGGACGTGGGCGTCCCGGCGCTGACCGGCCTGTACTTCGACTGGTTCGGCGGCTGCATCCAGGCGTTCATTTTCTGCACGCTGACCACTTTGTTCATCAAGCAGGCCGCAGGCGACGACTGACCGCCTGCCCGGCTGTATGAAAGCCCCCAAAACCACATTATTTGAACATCAAAGGAGAAAACAACAATGACTGACTTCCAATTTCTGGCTCGTGGTATCGCTCTGGCAGGCTGCGGCATCGGCGCCGGCTGCGCGCTGATCGCCGGCATCGGCCCTGGTATCGGCGAAGGCCGCTGCGCCGCCGCCGCTTGTGAGGCCGTTGGCCGTCAGCCCGAATGCAAGGGCGACGTGACCAGCACCATGATCCTGGGCATCGCCCTGTCCGAGACCACCGGTATTTACGGCTTTGTTACCGGCCTGCTGCTGATCTTCCTGGCGCCCGGTATGTTCATGAAGTACCTGCAGTAACGCTGCTTCTGTGCTTGCCGAATTTACAAGGACAGGAGGATAGAAGCGAATGAATGACCTGTATCAGGCTTTGATCACGGTGGACCCGGGCACCTTTCTGGCCCAGATCTGCAACCTGTTCATCCAGTTGATCATCCTGAAAAAGCTGCTGCTGGAACCGGTCAAAAAGGTGCTGGCCGAGCGCAAGGCCAAGGCCGACAGCCAGATCGCGGACGCGCAGAAGCTGCGCGCCGACGCCGCGGCCATGAAAGCCGAGTACGAGCAGAACCTGGCCGACGCCAAGGCTGCTGCCAACGAGATCGTGACCAGCGCCCAAAAGACCGCCGCCGCCCGCAGCGAGGAAATGCTGAACGAGGCCCGCACCGCCGCCGCCCAGATCAAGCAGAAGGCCGAGGCGGACGTGGCCCTGGAAAAGAAGAAGGCTGTGAACGAGCTGAAGGATGAGATCGGCGGCATCGCCGTGGAGATCGCCTCCAAGGTGGTGGAACGCGAGATCAGCGAAAAGGATCACGCGGCCCTGATCGATGAATTCATCGAAAACATGCAGAACGTGGGTGACGCCTCATGACCGAAGTGGCCAAAATGTACGGCGGCAGCCTGTATGACCTGGCCGCCGAAGAGGGGCTGGAGGAGAGCATTCTGACCCAGCTGGATCAGGTGACCGCCCTGTTCGGGCAGTACCCGGACTGGCTGCGCCTGCTCAGCCAGCCCAATATCCCCAAAAAAGAGCGCTGCGCCCTGCTGGACGAGGCCCTGGCCCCCGGCGGCGTGCACCGGTATCTGCTCAACTTCCTCAAGCTGCTGTGCGAGCGCGGCAGCCTGGGCGAGGTAAGGGCTGCGCCAGGGAATACCGCCGCCGCTACAATGCCGCGCACGGCATTCTGGAGGTAACGGCCGTGTCGGCCGTGCCGCTGACCCCGGAGCAGACCGAAAAGCTGCGCCAAAAGGCCCAGCAGATGACCGGCAAGGCCGTGGAACTGACCGTCAAGCTGGACAAGCGTGTGCTGGGCGGCATCCGCCTGGAGCTGGACGGCGTGCAGCTGGACGGCACCGTGCGCAGCCGGCTGGAGACTTTGAGCCACCGCATCGAGAATACGGTGCTGTGATGCGTGCGGGCGGGCATACGATTTCCGTCCCGATCCGCTGCGGAGCTGTTTCCGCAGAAAAAATCCTGAAAAGAATTGAGTGGTGAAAACGCTAAGATGCAACTGAAACCTGAAGAGATCTCAAAGATCATCCGCGCGCAGATCAAGCACTACGAAAATGCCATCGAGCAAAGCGAGACCGGCACCGTCATCCTGGTGGGCGACGGCATTGCCCGCGCCAGCGGCCTGGAAAAATGTATGGCCGGCGAGCTGGTGCAGTTTGCCAACGGCGAATACGGCATGGCCCAGAACCTGGAGGAAAACTCGGTCTCCATCGTTCTGCTTGGCTCCGACGTGGGCATCAAGGAGGGCAGCGTGGTCAAGCGCACCGGCAAGGTGGTGTCCGTGCCGGTGGGCGAGGCGATGATCGGCCGTGTAGTGAACGCGCTGGGCCAGCCCATCGACGGCAAAGGCCCCATCGATGCTAAGGAATACCGCCCCATTGAATCCAAGGCCCCCGGCATCATCGAGCGCCAGCCGGTCAAGCAGCCGCTGCAGACCGGTATCAAGGCCATCGACTCCATGATCCCCATCGGCCGCGGCCAGCGCGAGCTGATCATCGGCGACCGCCAGACCGGCAAAACCGTCATCGGCACCGATACTATCATCAACCAGAAGGGCCAGGACGTGATCTGCATTTATGTGGCCATCGGCCAGAAGCGCTCCACCGTGGCCAGCCTGGTGCAGACGCTCACCGACGCCGGCGCAATGGATTACACCATCGTGGTGTCGGCCACTGCGTCCGAGCTGGCGCCGCTGCAGTACATCGCGCCGTACGCGGGCTGCGCCATGGGCGAATACTTCATGCACCAGGGCAAGCATGTGCTGGTCATCTACGATGACCTTTCCAAACACGCGGTGGCCTACCGCGCGCTGTCGCTGCTGATCCGCCGCCCGCCCGGCCGCGAAGCCTACCCCGGCGACGTGTTCTACCTGCACAGCCGCCTGCTGGAGCGCGCGGCCAAGCTGAGCGACGAGCTGGGCGGCGGCAGCCTGACGGCCCTGCCCGTGATCGAGACCCAGGCCGGCGACGTTTCGGCCTATATCCCCACCAACGTCATTTCCATCACCGACGGCCAGATCTTTTTGGAGACCGAGCTGTTCCATTCGGGCATCATGCCGGCCGTCAACCCCGGCATCTCGGTGTCGCGCGTGGGCGGCAACGCCCAGATCAAGGCCATGAAAAAGGTGGCCGGCACCCTCAAGCTGATCTACTCGCAGTACCGCGAACTGCAGTCCTTTGCGCAGTTCGGCTCGGATCTGGACGCTGACACCAAGGCGCGTCTGGCGCAGGGCGAGCGCATTGTGGAGGTGCTCAAGCAGAACCGCAACAGCCCCGTCCCGGTGGAAAAGCAGGTGGCCATCCTGTACGCCACGGTGCACGACTACCTGAAGGACGTCGCCGTATCGGATATCACCGAGTACGAGCGCGGGCTGTATGAGTACGCCGACAGCAACGCCGTCATGGCCGAGGCCATGGCTGCCATCCGCTCCACCGGCGATCTGAAGCCTGAGACCGAAGAAAAGCTGAAGGCCGCCCTGGGCGAGTACACCAAAAGCTTTTGCGCCGCGCATTGACCGAAAGGAGGGGTAACGCATGGCCTCATCCATGAAGGACATCAAGCTGCGCATCAAAAGCGTGCAGAGCACCATGCAGATCACCAAAGCGATGGAGCTGGTGGCTTCCTCCAAGCTGCGCCGCGCCAAGCAGCGCGTGGAGCAAAGCCGCCCCTACTTTGAGGTGCTGGAGCGCACGCTGACCGATATCGCCGCCGCGAACCTGGATTTCCGCAGCCCGTACCTGGCAAAGCGGGAGCCCAGGCGCGCGCTGTATATTGTGCTGGCAGGCGACCGCGGCCTGGCCGGCGGGTACAATTCCAACATGTTCAAAATGATGGCATCCGCCACCGGCGGGCAGGACTACGTTGTGCTGCCCATCGGCAAAAAGGCGGTGGAGTATTTTGAGCGCCGCGGCGTGCCCATGCTGACCAGGGCCTTTGCCGAGGCGGGCGAGATCTCGGTGGCCGACTGCTTCGAGATCGCCCGTCTGGTATGCAAGGGCTTTCTGGCCGGCGAGTACGACCGCATTTTCCTGGCTTACACCCGATTTGTTTCGATGCTGAGCCAGACCCCCGTGCTGACGCCGGTGCTGCCGTTTGCGGTGCCCGAAGGCGCCGAGCCTGCCAAAAACCGGGATCTGATCCTGTACGAGCCCAGCAGCGAGGAAGTGTTCGACGCCATCATCCCCGAATATGTGGCGGGCATGGTGTACGGCGGCATGTGCGAAAGCGTGGCCAGCGAGCAGAGCGCCCGCCGCATGGCGATGGATTCTGCCACCAAGAACGCGGGCGAAATGATCGAAAACCTGAACCTGTATTACAACCGTGCCCGTCAGGCCGCCATCACGCAGGAGATCACCGAGATCGTGGCCGGCGCCGAGCACTGACCTGCATTGTTCCCGGGCGCGGGTGAGCGCGCCCCGCGGCGGCATACCGCCGCCCCGATTTTGAAAAAAGGAGTGAAGCCCATGTCCGAAAAAAACATTGGCCGCGTGATCCAGATCACCGGCCCTGTTCTGGACATCAAGTTTGCCGACGGCCAGCTGCCCGAGCTGCTGAACGCCATTGAGATCGACAACAACGGCGAAACGCTGGTGGTCGAGGTGGCGCAGCACATCGGCGACAACGTGGTCCGCTGCATTGCCATGAGCAGCACCGACGGCCTGGTGCGCGGCACCGAGGCCGTGGATACCGGCGGCCCCATCACCGTGCCGGTAGGCGAGGAATGCCTGGGCCGCGTGTTCAACCTGCTGGGCGAGCCGGTGGATAACAAGCCCGCCCCCGAAGGCATGGAGCGCTGGCCCATCCACCGCCC
>CAMFSB010000038.1 GCA_945982465.1 uncultured Faecalibacterium sp.
CAGCACCGCTTTGCCCTTGTTGCGCTGGTCCACAATATACCGGTGGACATACTCGATCGCGCCCACGTCCAGGCCGCGGGTGGGGTTGACCGCGATCAGCAGGTCTTTGTCGTTGTTTACCTCGCGGGCAATGATGACCTTTTGCTGGTTGCCGCCCGAAAGGGTTCCGGCGGGCTTTTCCACCGCGCCGCGGGGGCGGATGTCGTATTTTTCCATTGCTTCCGCTGCGTAGTCATGGATACTTTTGCGGTTCAGGATGCCCTTTTGGGCAAACGGCTCCTGCTGGTAGTTCTGCAGGATCATGTTGTCCGCCACGCTGAAATCCAGCACCAGGCCGTGCTTCTGCCGGTCGGCGGGGATGCTGGACACGCCGTGCTCAAAGCCAAAGCGCGGCGGCTGGTTGACCACATCCGCGCCGTTGACCAGTGCCTTGCCGGAGGTAGCCTTGCGCAGGCCGGTAAGGATCTCGACCATTTCGGTTTGGCCGTTGCCGTCGATGCCGGCCAGGCCCAGGATCTCGCCCTTGTGCACCTGCAGCGAAAGGCCCTTGAGGATCTCCACGCCGCGGTAATCGTTGCCGTGCAGATCCTGCACATCCAGCACCAGATCCCCCGGCTCCTGCTCGGGCTTATCCACCACAAATTCCACGCTGCGGCCCACCATCAGGCTGGCCAGGTCGTGCTCGGTCACGCTGGCCACATCCACCGTGTCGATATACTTGCCCAGGCGGATGATCGTGCAGCGGTCGGCCGCCGCCTTGATCTCCTTGAGCTTATGGGTGATGATGATGATGGACTTTCCATCTGCCGTCAGGCTGTGCATGATGTCGATCAGTTCGCCGATCTCCTGCGGGGTCAGGCAGGCGGTGGGCTCGTCCAGGATCAGGATCTCGGCGCTGCGGTACAGCGCTTTCAGGATCTCCACGCGCTGCTGCATGCCCACGCTGATATCCTCGATCTTGGCGTCCGGGTCGATGGCCAGGCCGTATTTTTCCGAGATCGCCTTCACGTTGGCGCGCGCGGCGGCCATGTCCAGCGAAACGCCCTTGACAGGCTCCATGCCCAGCACGATGTTTTCGGTGACGGTGAACGGCTGCACCAGCATAAAGTGCTGGTGCACCATGCCAATGCCCGCTTCGATGGCCTTTTTGGGGTTATCCAGCGCCACCGGCTTGCCATGCACCAGGATCTGGCCGCTGGTGGGGGTGTACATGCCGTACAGCTGGTTCATCAGCGTGCTTTTGCCCGCGCCGTTTTCGCCCAGAATGGCGTGGATCTCGCCCTTGCGCACCGTGAGGTTGATGCCGTCGTTGGCAACAAAATCGCCGAACTTTTTGACGATGTTTTGCATTTCGATGACCAGTTCCGCGTGGTCATCCTGCATCTGCTGCGCCAAAAAAATCCCTCCTTATTGGTGGTATCATTTCATCTAGCGCTATCTTATCATAGAAAACCGCCAGTTTGCAACAAAAAGCTGGCAAAACCCTGTCGCTTTCTGTAAAAAACATGCCGTGCCGCGCTGTCTTTACGCCAGATCGTTCAGCACGCCCGCGATGCCCTGCTGGGCAAACAGGCGGCGGTAATAGCCCAGCTCGTTCTGGATCAGGCTGTCGATCACCCGCATGCCCAGCAACTCCACCGGGGCTTTATCGTCGGTCAGCAGCAGGCCGGTGCTTTGATACGGCTGCAGGCGGCTGAGGACCTGTTCCAGCGCGGCGTGCAGCTGCTCATCCTGCACCGCAGGCAGGCTGCTTTGCAGCGCCTGGGCCGGGTCTATAGCCGACGCAAACAGCTCGCGGTTGGTCATGCCGTCCACATCGGCGGTATACACGCAGCCGAACACCGCTGCAATGGTATCCGCCAGATACTGGTTGATGTTGCCCTCGCCCTCGGCGCGCATGTTCATATTGACCACCATTACCCCATCTTCGGTGAGATGATCGCGCACCAACGTGAAAAATTCTACGCTGGACATCTGGAACGGAATGGTGATGTCCTGGTAGGCATCCACCAGGATCACATCATATTCCTGGTCCACCGCCTGCAGATAGGCACGGCCGTCATAGGTCGCCACCTGCACTTCGGGCGAAAGCTTGAAATATTCGCACGCCAGCTGGGTGATCTTCGGGTCGATCTCCACGCCCTCCACCACGGCCTGCGGGAAGTATTGTCCGCACTGGCCCGCGTAGGTGCCGCTGCCCATGCCCAAAATCAAAATCCGCGGCTGCTGCTTTTGCGGCACGCCCGCCATGACCGGGGCCGCCAGAGCCGTATCGTAATACATGCCGGTGAGCCCGCCGGATTTTTTGTAGATGGACTGCACGCCGAACAGGACATTGGTGGACAGGATCACGCTGTCATCGTCCTCTTTCACCTGCAGATAATTATAGACCGATTCGCCCTCGTACACCAGATCATCCTCCCAAAAGGCAAAGCTGGAGGAATGCCCCAGCAGCACGCAGGCCAGGAACACCGCCGCCGCGCCCGCGCAAAGGCCGCGGTTTTTCTTTTGGGTGAGAAAGTACAGCAGCGCCAGCGCCAGCAGCACGCCGGCAAAGATCAGGAACGTGATGGAGGTGCCCACCGCCGGGATGGTGACAAAGGTGGGCAGAAACGTGCCCAGAATGCTGCCGATGGTGTTGAACGCTTCCAGCCGGCCCACGGTGCGGCCACTGTCGGCCATGCTCTGCATGGTGTACTTGACCAGCGACGGCGTGACCGTGCCCAGCAGAAACAGCGGGTACACAAACAGCACCATGCACGCCGCAAACGCCGCGATGACCAGAAAATTCGAACTGACGGCAAACACCAGCACCGCCGAGATGGCCAGGATGATATACTTGCCCAGCACCGGGATCAGCGCGATCCAGACAGCGGCGATCAGCAGCCGCTTGTAAAGCCGGCCGGGGTCGGGATCTTTATCGGCGCTGCGGCCGCCCCACAGATTGCCCAGCGCCATGGCGATCATGATGGTGCCGATGATGATGGTCCACACGATCTGCGACGAGCTGAAATACGGCGCCAGCAAGCGGCTGGCCCCCAGCTCCACAGCCATCACCGACATACCGGCAAAAAATTCGGTCAGATACAAATACACGTTGTTTTTTAAGATCGACCCTCCGGCCTGTTCCATAAAACGCCTCCTGTCCGGAATGCTCCGGTTTGATGCGCGGCCAGCCGCCGCGCCATGCAGAGAGGGTAACCCCACCGGGCCGCATCGTCAAGCCTGCGGCACGGCGGAACGCATTTTTTCATAAAAGCAGAGGATGCGGCAGCAGGCCGCATCCCCGGAAGTCGCGTGTTTACCGTGCTGTCTGCCATACAGCGACAGGCATTATTCCTTCTGCCGGCGCGAGACGGCCGGCAGCGTTTTGACGCCGAATACAAAATAGACCACATGACATACCCATACCACTGCCAGCACCAGCCGGCCCACAGGTACTTCGCCCATCATCAAAAAGCCCAGCAGCATCACGGTGCTGGAGGTGCCCAGCAGGGTGAGTTTGGTGCGCACCGTCATGCCGCGCTTTTGCACATAGGATTCCAGATGCTGCTTGTACAGCTTTGTGCCCACAAACCAGCTGTGCAGCCGCCGGGAGCTTTTGGCAAAGCACCAGGCCGTAAGCAGCAAAAAGGGCACGGTGGGCAAAACCGGCAGCACCACGCCCACGCAGCCCAGCGCCAGGCTGACGCAGCCGGCCAGGATCAGGATCATTCGTTTCATCATTGTTTCTCCTTTCGTGTTTCCAGCAGATGGCGCACGGCCAGCACCGGGTGGACAAACAGCATCCGCGGCCCGGCCCAGCGCATCACGGCGCGGATCTTTTCGCGCATTTCGGGCCGGTAGCAATGCACCTTGCAGACCGAGCAGAAGGTTTTGGTCTCCATAAAGGGGCACTTTTCAATGCGGAGGGCAGCGTAATCGGCCAGCGCCCGGCACTCCGGGCAGAGCGCGCCGTTCCGGCTGCTGTGGTTGCCCCGGCAGTACAGCGCGATCATCTGCTGCACCAGCAGCGTTTCCTCCCGGCGGCGCCGCCCCGGGTCCTTTGCTGTACCGGCCATCAGCTCACCCTGCCGCTTTCCACGGAATAAACCGTATCGGCCAGCGCCATGGTCGACTTACGGTGGCTCACCAGCAGCACCGTTTTTTCGCTGCATTCGCGGCGGATCGCGTTCAGGATCACGCCTTCGTTCAGGCTGTCCAGGTTGCTGGTAGGCTCATCCAGCAGCATAAACGGGGCGTCGTACAAAAACGCGCGCGCCACGCCGATTCGCTGCCGTTCCCCGCCGGAAAGCGCGCCGCCCAGCTCGCCCACGTTGGTCTGGTAGCCATCCGGCAGGCTTTGGATAAACCGGTGCAGGCTGGCTTTTTTGCAGGCGGCCACAACCTGCTCGTGGGTAGCGTCCGGCTTTGCAACGCGGATGTTGTTTTCGATGGTGTCGTTGAACAGCTCGGTCTGCTGTGTGACCAGGCTCTCCTGCCCGCGCAGGCTGGCGGTGTTCACGCCGCGGATATCCGCCGCGCCAAAGCGCACGGTGCCGCGGTCCGTATCCCAAAAGCGCATCAGCAGGCGCAGCAGCGTGGATTTGCCGCTGCCACTTTTGCCCGTGATGCCCACGATCTGCTTGTACGGGATCTCCAGCGAAAGGTCCCGCAGCACGTCCTCCCCGTCATAGGCAAAGGAGACCTGTTCCGCCGCTGCGCCTGTAAAGGCTTTATCCTTGCCAGTGGTCACATCCGGAGTTTCGGGCGCTTCGTTCAGCAGATCCAGCACGCGCTCCGCGCTGGCAAACACCTGCACCAGGTTGGCCGCCAGATTGGCCAGCGCCACCACCGGGCCAAAGGATCCCAGCGCTGCCAGCGTGCAGATCAGCACGCCGCTGGCCGGCAGCTGCCCGCCCTGGTACAGCGCCAGGCACACCGCCAGCATGGCGAGGGCAGTCAGCAGGATCGCCGTATTGGTGGCCGCCGTGGTAAGGCCCTCGCGCCGCTTCATGCGGCACTGCTTTTCGCCCAAACGCTCTGAATGGGCTGCGATGCCGGCGGCGCGCTGCTGCTCGCAGCCAAACTGCATGGTCTCGCGCACGCCGCGCAGGCTTTCCAGTACATAGGTGTTGGTATCGGCCAGCGCTGTGCGGTATTCCCTGCCGGCGGCCTCCCCTTTGCGGGCCGCCCACACCGGCAGCACCGCGCCTACGGTCAGGTAACCCGCCAGCAGCACCAGCGCGGCCAGCGGATGATACCCGCCCACAAACACGGCCATCCCCAGCGAGAACAGCACCGCGATGGCAACAGGCGAAAGCGTGTGGGCGTAAAACACCTCCAGCTGTTCGATGTCCGCGGTGATCAGCGAGATCAGATCGCCCCGGCCGCGGCCCTCCAGCTTGGCGGGCGCCAGCCGCCGCAGCGCGCCGAACACCTGGTCGCGGATGAGCGCCAGCAGCTTGAACGCTATGTAGTGATTGGATGCCTGCTCTGCATAGCGCAGCACACCGCGCGCCAGCGCAAACAGCAGCATCCAGCCAAAGGCCGCGCCTGCGGTACCCACCGGCGCGGGCAGCCCCAGCACGTGCAGCATGGCAAAACCGCCCAGCAGGGTGATAAACGTAGCGCAGAAATACCCGGCCACCCCCATGGCGATCGCCAGCAGCATGATGGGCACCATGGGTTTGACCAACACCACCAGCCGGGCAGCAATGGCCAGCGCGCCGCGGCGCGCGGCCCGGTTTGACTGCTTGTTGTTTTTCATGCCGGTTGGCCTCCTTTTCCGATCTGTTCCAGTTCTCTCTGTGTGTTATACAGCCTGCTGTACAGCCCGCCCTGCGCCAGCAGCGCCGCGTGGACGCCGCTTTCAGCTACACTGCCATTTGCCAACACATAGATGCGGCCGCAGTCCACCACATTGGCCAGCCGGTGCGAGATCAGGATCACTGTTTTGTGCCCGGCCAGCCCGCGGATGGCCGCCATGATATCGTTTTCGCTTTCGGCGTCCACGTTGGAGGTCGCCTCATCAAAAATGTAGACCGGCGAATCGTGCAGCAAAGCCCGCGCCATTGCCAGCCGCTGCCGCTGCCCGCCCGACAGGTTCGACCCGCCCTCGTGCACCGGTGTGGCAAGCCCCTGCTGGCTGCGGCAGAAGCCCGCCAGATTCACCTGCTGCAGCGCGGCCCACAGCTGCTCCGGTTCCGCCTGCGGGGCGGCCATGCGCAGGTTGGATTCCACCGTGCCCTTGAACAGCACCGCGTCGTGCGGCACCAGCGTCACCATGTCCATACGGCTGCGGCGGCTCAGCCGGGCCGCGGGCACGCCGCCCAGCGTGACCGCGCCGGTATAGCCATTCAGCAGGCCGGAAAGGATGCCGGCTACCGTGCTTTTGCCGCAGCCGCTTTCCCCTACCAGGGCCGTAAAGCTGCCCTGCGGAAATTCCATGGAGACATCCCGCAGAATCGGGCGGCCGGCCCCGTAGTCAAAGGTGACCTGCTCCATTTGCAGGGCGGCGTTTGCCGGGTCTGCCGTGCAGCCGCCGTCCGGACGGGCGGATGCTTCCAGCACACGGAAGATCTTTTCCGCCGAGGCCGCGCCGTTCATGGCGATGTGGAAATACGACCCCAGCAGGCGCAGCGGCAAAAAGAAGTCCGCCGCCAGCAGCAGGATGGTCAGGCAGGCGGCAAAACCGATCTGCCCGGCAGCAAAAGCCGCCGCCGCGCTGATGATGCCCAGCGCCGCCCCGCCGTAGGCCAGAAGATCCATCAGCGTGACCGAGTTGAGCTGCATGGTCAGCACCTTCATGGTGATCTTGCGGAAACGCTCGGCCTGGGCGTTCATCTGCCGGTGCTTCCACCCATCCGACTGGTAGATCTTCAGGGTGGTCAGGCCCTGAAGATTTTCGAGGAAGCTGTCGCCCAGCGTGGTGTATTCGCCCCAGTAGCGGGCCAGCAGCTTTTTGGCAAACTTCTGCACCGCAACGATGGACAGCGGGATTAGTGGCACGCACACCAGCAGCACCAGCGCCGAGCGCAGATGCACCGGCGCCAGAATGCAGAACAGCGTGACCGGCGCCAGCAAACTGTAAAACAGCTGCGGCAGATACCGCGCAAAATAGGTATCGATCTGCTCCACGCCCTCGCTGGCCAGCATTACCGCTTCGGAGGTGGGCACCGTTTCGCTGTAGCCTGCGCCCAGCTCCAGGATTTTTTGGTACAGGCGGCTGCGCAGCGTGCGCTTGACATTTTCGGAAGCCTTATGGCACATGGCCGCGGCCCGGGTGGTACAGCCCCACCGCAGCGGGATGCTTGCAAGGCACACGGCAAAGCCTTGCACCAGCACGGCTGCGGTCACAGCGCCGCCAAAAGCCGCGCCGACCATGCGCGCCAGCGCGGCCACAAACGCCACATTGCACAGCAGCGCAAGCCACTGGCACAGCACATTGTACGCCACATAGCGCATGGCGTCCGGGTCGAACCGGAGGAGTTTTTTGTTGATCATACACGGGTCCTTTCTATTGCAGTGCGGCCTGCGCGGCCGCGGGAGCCGGGCGGGTTTTGCCGGGCGGGGTCAGGTCAGCCTTGAGTTTGCCGGGCAGCTTCGCTCCGGCCGGCTTGAACTGGGCTGATCCGGGCGGCCTGCGCCGGGCCGGGCTAAACCCGATCCTTTTCGGCCGGATCGGGCCGCAGGGTACCCACTCCGATCCGACCAGCATGGTTCGGGCGAACCGCCGCCGAGGAGTGGTTAGTTTTTTCTAACCATAAGTCCAAACAAAAGGGGTTAGCTTTAACTAATCCCTTGAGCGCAGGTAGTTTAACATCACTAACCGCAATTTGTCAAGATACATTTCTGCGCCCGCTGCGCCCAGCGGAGCACAGAGGGACGCAGCATCGCTGCATTTTCCGGTTTTTTTGGAAAACGCTGGCGTCGCAAGGCCGGTCAGACGGCGGCCGCGTCAGGCCTGGACCGGCGTTTCTTTGCGCAGGCAGTCGCACCTGCTGCGGGGCCGCCTGCACGGCCGTCTGTTTGCCCTGCGGAGGCGTGCAGCCCTGCCCGCACTGCCCCGGGCCTTCTCACACCGCCACCGTCAGGCGGGTCAGCGGGGTTCCGCCACGGTAACAGCGCAGATACACCTGTGTGCACTTTTTGTATTGGGCAAACAAAGCCTGCGCGGCTGCGGCGTCGCCGTAGCTTTTCCAGCAGCCGCAGCAGGTATAGTTTTTGCCGTTGTTTTCCACAAAGCCGATCACATCCGCCAGCGGATAGCCCAAAAACACACCGATCTCATGGGGGAACGGCGGCGCCGCGCGCAGCCTTTGGGCCAGCTGGCACAGGTACCCGCCGTAGGCATTCGCCCTATGGTAGCCCCTGCCCTGCAAATACGCCTGTACCTCCGGCTGGGCCAGCACCGGCCGCAGCTGTTTTTCGCGAAATACATAGATCAGGTATGCGTGGTTCTGCGCCTGCTCGCATAATACGCATACGCGGAGCCCCCGCGGGCGCAGCACGCTGTCCCAGCCGGCCGCTTTGGCATACAGGGCGGCCCGGTCGCAGGCTTCCACGCGGAACAGGCCTGCCGGCTTCAGCCCGGCCAGCGCCGGGGCGCACTGTTCGATCATTACGATTTCAAAGGGCCGTTCCATCGCATCTCCTCCGCAGCAGTGAATTTGCGTTAGTATGCCCACAGCCGCCCGCAGTTACGCGGACACCCCCGCAGGCGCGGCGGCTGCCTGTGCTTCAAAACACCGCGCTATGCACAGCCAAAGCAACCGTACCGGACGCAATACCAAACCGGAACTGCCGTGGCTGTGCAGCCGGGCCCGGACACATCCGCAAAATCGTCTTCGTGGGGACGCAAAAGCCGCCCGCAGAACGAATCTGCGGGCGGCTTTTATCCGGTTTGCTTCAGGATCAGCCGGTGTGCTTACTGGGCGTTTGCCAGCACAGCGGCTTCTTCTTCATCGCGGGCCTGCTCCCGTTGGATCAGGTCCTCTTCCACTTCGGCAAGGCCGGTACCGGCCGGGATCAGCTTGCCGATGATGACGTTTTCTTTCAGGCCGGAGAGCGGGTCGGTCTTGCCCTTGATGGCCGCTTCGGTCAGCACACGGGTGGTCTCCTGGAAGGATGCCGCCGACAGGAACGAATCCGTCGCCAGCGAAGCCTTGGTGATGCCCAGCAGCACCTGCTGGTACTGGATAGGCTTCAGGCCCTCCTCGCCGGCGGCAATGCGCTCGGCGATCTCGGCATTCTTGGCTTCCACTTCCAGCTTATCCGCCAGCGCGCCGCCGATGAACTGCGACGAGCCGGAATCGCTTACGCGGACCTTGCGGCACATCTGGCGGATGATGACCTCGATGTGCTTGTCGTTGATCTCCACGCCCTGCAGGCGGTACACCTTCTGCACCTCGCTGATCAGGTAGTTCTGCACAGCGGACAGGCCCTTGATGGCCAGGATATCCTGCGGGTACTGCACGCCTTCCTTGGTGATGATATCGCCCTTTGCGATGATATCGCCGGGCATCACGCGGGCATGCTGCGTGAACGGGATGGTGTATTTCTTTTCGACCGGCGCGCCGTTTTCGTCGGG
>CAMFSB010000039.1 GCA_945982465.1 uncultured Faecalibacterium sp.
GCTGTGGGACGTGGTGTGTTAAAAAGCGGGGCCGGTTTTGTATCTGCGCGTCCTCATCGACCGGGACGGCGCAATGGATACCGATACCTGCGCGGATGTGTCCCATGCGATCGACCCCATTCTGGATGAGGCGGACCCCATCGAGCAGAGCTATTATCTGGAGGTGGGCAGCCCGGGCCTGGGCCGGCGGCTGACTCGCCCCGAACATTACGAAGCGCTGCGCGGGCAGAAGATCGCGGCCCGGCTCATCCGGCCCGACGCGGCCGGCCGGCGGGAACTTGCCGGCATTCTGCAGCAGCGGCAGGGCAGCACCGTCACGCTGGACACCCCCGAGGGACCGGTCAGCTTTGAGCTTTCGGCCGCGGCCAGCGTCAGGCTGTGCGATGACGAGGATCTGTTCGATTGACCGGTCGGACTTGGGGAAAGCTACAGGAGGAACCGGGAAAATGGCTACCAACACCGCGGCCGTGACTGCGAAGGTCGTGCGGCGGCAGGGCATCCGCGTGGCCGAGCGCCACCAGCAGCTCAGCGAGTTGCAGTCCAAGAGCCATGAGATCATCCTGGGCACGGTGACCCACATCGACCCCGAAAAAGGCATCGTCAGCCTGGACCTGGGCAAGGGCGGCGAGGCCATCCTGCCCCGCAACGAGCAGGTGCCCGGCGAAAGCTACACCGAGGGCCAGCAGCTGCAGGTGTACGTGGTGGATGTGGTGCCCGGCGACCGCGGCCCCCGCATCATGATCAGCCGCACCCATCCGGGCCGTGTCAAGCGCCTGTTTGAGATGGAAGTGCCCGAGATCTTTGACGGCACGGTGGAGATCAAGGCCATCAGCCGCGAGGCGGGCGCCCGCACCAAAATGGCGGTGTGGTCGTCGGACCCCAACGTCAACCCGGTGTCGGCCTGCATTGGCTCCCATGGCGACCGTGTGGCGGCCGTGGTTGAAAAGCTGGGCGGCGAAAAGATCGATATTGTCAAATGGAGCGAGGATATCAGCGAGTTCATCTCGGCCGCGCTCAGCCCGGCCAAGGTGGTCAAGGTGGATCTGCTGCCCGGCGAGACCCGCAGCTGCAAGGTCACGGTGCCGGATCACCAGCTGAGCCTGGCCATCGGCAACAAGGGCCAGAATGCCCGCCTGTGCGCGCGCCTGACCGGATATAATATTGATATCCGGCCCGAAAGCGGCTATTATGGCGAGGATGACGACAGCGTGCAGAACTGAGCTGTGCTGTAAAGGAGGCAGGCCGGTATGGTACAAAAAAAGATCCCGATGCGGCGCTGTGTCGGCTGCATGGAATCCAAGCCCAAAAAACAGCTGGTGCGCGTGGTAAAAAACGCCGCGGGCGAGATCAGCATGGACCTGGTGGGCAAAAAGCCGGGCCGCGGGGCGTATGTGTGCCCCGACCCCGCGTGCCTGGCCAAGGCGCAGAAGAAAAAGGCGCTGGAGCGAGCGCTGGAAACTGAGATCCCGGAAGCGGTGTACGCCGCCTTGCGGGAGCAGTTGGCCGCCGCCCAGCCGGAAGGGGGCGCGTGACCATGCCGGCGCATCACGAAAAAGCCGCCCCCAAGGCGCAGCCCGCGCCGGCTGAGGCGCTGTACCAGACACTTTCGCTGTGCCGCAAGGCCGGCAAGCTGGTAACAGGGTTCGACGCGGTGGAACAAGCCGCCGTGCAAGGCAAGGCCTGGCTGGTACTGTATGCGGCCGATGCCAGCTCCAAAACCGTGCGCCGCATGCAGCAGAACGTGGGCGATCTGGTCGACGTGCTGCCAATGCCGCTCAAGCAGGAGCAGCTGGTGCCGGTCAGCCGCAAGCCGGCGGCGGTGTATGCGGTGGTGGACCGCAGCCTTGCGGCCCTGTGCGCCGCCAAGCTCGAAGCGTGCCAAACCCTCAAAAATAAGGAGGAAATCAGCGAATGATCATCAAATATAAAATCAGTGATTTTGCCAAGGATACCAATCAGCAGCCCAAGGCGATGGCCGAGGCGCTGACCGCGTTTACCGGCGAGGCTAAAAAAACCAGCGCCAACCTGGAAGAACGGGAGCTGAATTATCTGCTGGAAAAGCTGACCCGCGACAACGCCGAGGCCGACCTGACCCCGTACCTGACCAGCGGCATGAAGGAAACGCCGAAGCCCGCCGCGGAAAAGAAAGAGCCTAAGGCGGCCGAAAAGCCCGCCGCCGGCCCGAATGGCCAGCCCCGGCCGCAGGGCGCAAAGCCCGGCCAGAAGCCTGCAGCCGCCGAGCCTGCCCGCAAAAAGCGCGAGGAGAAAAAGGTGTCGTTCAGCGAGCTGGCCAAACAGACCGGTGCAAAGGCGCCGGCCAGCGCGGGCCAGGCCGTGGAGGTCAGGCGCGAGGACAACCGCGTGACCGTGGATACCCGCACCATCGACCTGAACGTGGACCGCTTTGACGCCCGTTACGACGACCTGGCTTCGACCAAGAACACCGAAAACCGCCGCAAGCCCACCCCGCAGGGCAACAAGCAGAAGTTCACCCAGCGCAACCAGCGCCAGCGCCAGCAGTTCCAGAAAGGCAAGCGCGAAACGGAATTCGAGCGCCTGCAGCGCATCCAGCTGGAAAAGGCCCGCAGCGCCCAGCTCAGGATCCAGATCCCCGACGAGATCACGGTGGGCGAGCTGGCCACCCGCCTGAAGCAGCAGGCCTCCAAGGTCATTGCCAAGTTTATGCAGATGGGCGAGATGCACACCATCAACGATGTGGTCGATTTTGATTCGGCCTCGCTGGTGGCCGAGGAGTTCCACGCCAAGGTGGAGCGCGAGGTGCATGTCTCAATCGAGGAGCGCCTGTTCGTGCAGGAGGAGGACGCCCAGGAGGATCTGGTCGAGCGCCCGCCGGTGGTCTGTGTCATGGGTCACGTTGACCACGGCAAGACCTCGATCCTGGACGCGATCCGCAAGACCAATGTCACCGCGGGCGAGGCCGGCGGCATCACCCAGGCCATCGGCGCCTATCAGGTCAAGATCAACGGCAGCCTGATCACCTTCCTGGATACGCCGGGCCACGAGGCGTTTACCTCGATGCGTGCCCGCGGCGCCAACATGACCGATATCGCGGTGCTGGTGGTGGCGGCCGATGACGGCATCATGCCTCAGACCATCGAATCCATCAACCACGCCAAGGCTGCCGGTGTCAAGGTCATCGTGGCCATGAACAAGATGGATAAACCCACCGCTAACCCCGAGCGCGTCAAGGAGGGGCTGACCCAGTACGGCCTGGTGCCCGAGGACTGGGGCGGCGATGTGGCCTGCGTGCCGGTTTCGGCAGTGACCGGCATGGGCATCAACGACCTGCTGGAGCGCATCGCGCTGGAAGCCGAGGTCATGGAGCTGAAGGCCAACCCCAACCGCCGCGCCAAGGGCGCCGTGGTCGAAGCCCGGCTGGATAAGGGGCAGGGCACCATTGCCACCGTTCTGGTGCAGAACGGCACCCTGCATACCGGCGATGTGATCATTGCTGGCACCGCCGTGGGCCGCGTGCGCACCATGCGCGACGACAAGGGCCGTGCCGTAACGGCCGCCGGCCCCTCCAAGCCGGTGGAGATCACCGGCCTGACCGAAGTGCCGCAGGCCGGCGACGCGTTTGAGGCCGTTGAGGATGAGCGCCTGGCCCGCGAGCTGGCCGAAAAGCGCGCCAACGCCCAGAAAGAAAAGCAGTTTGCTGCCTATACCAAGGTCACGCTGGATAACCTGTTCAGTCAGATGGCCCAGAACGACATGAAGGAACTGACCATCGTGGTCAAGGCCGACGTGCAGGGCTCGGCCGAGGCGGTCAAGCAAAGCTTGGAAAAGATCTCCAACGACGAGGTGCGCGTGCGCGTGATCCACGCGGGCGTGGGCGCCATCAGCAAGTCCGACGTGGACCTGGCCGATGCCTCCAACTCCATCATTATCGGCTTCAACGTGCGCCCCGACCCGGTGGCCAAGGACGCCGCGGCCCAGACCCATGTGGAAATGCGCATGTACCGCGTGATCTACGACGCCATCAACGATGTGACCGACGCCATGAAAGGCATGCTGGCGCCCAAATTCCGCGAGGTCGCGGTGGGCGAACTGCAGGTGCGCCAGGTGTACAAGATCAGCAGCGTGGGCACCGTTGCCGGCTGCCGCGTGACCAACGGCAAGATCACCCGCGACAGCAAGGTGCGCGTGGTGCGCGATGGCATCGTGCTGGCTGAGGATGAGATCGCCACCCTGCGCCGCTTTAAGGACGATGTGAAAGAGGTGGCCGAGGGCTACGAGTGCGGCGTGACCCTGGCCCGGTTCAGTGACGTAAAAGAGGGCGACGTGTTTGAAGCCTTCAAGATGGAAGAATACCGCGACTGATTACAGGAGAAAGCAATGTCAGAAAAGAACATGGGCAGGCTTGCCCAGGATATGAAGCGGGAGCTGATCGCCATCATCGGCCATCTGAAGGACCCCCGGCTGGAGGGCGGGCTGCTGACCGTGACCCGCCTGGACGTAACGCCGGATCTGGATGTGGCAAAGGTGTATGTGAGCGTGATGGGCCGCCCGGACGGCCCCGCCCCGGCCATCGCCGCGCTGAACCGCGCGACGGGCCATGTGCGCACCGAGATCAGCCGCAGCATGCATATCCGCAAGGCCCCGCGCTTTGTGTTTGTGGAGGATGACGGTGCAGCCTATGCGGCTCATATCAACGAGGTCCTGCGCGGCCTGCAGCACAACGAGAACCAGGCTGGCGCGCAGGATGCCGAGGGGGACGCGCAGTAACGTGCGTCCTGGCACGAAAGGATGGACCTTTTATGACCGAGAAACTGAATGTGGAGCAGATGGCCGCAAGGCTTTCGGCCGCGGAGGATCTGGTGGTGGTGTGCCACAAAAACCCGGACGGCGACACCATCGGCTGCGGCTGCGCGCTGTATCACGCGCTGGCTGCGCTGGGCAAAAACGCCGCGGTTCTGTGTTCGGACCCGATCCCGGCCCGCTACGACTACATGGGGGCCAGGCATTACGACGGCAGCTATGAGCCGAAAACCGTGGTGGCGGTGGATATTGCCGGCGTGCAGCTGTTTGGCGAGGGAAACCATGTGCCGGAGCTGACCCGCCATGTGGACCTGTGCATCGACCACCACGCGGGCAACACCGGCTACGCAGATTTTACTTTGCTGGACGATACCGCCGCGGCCACGGCCGAACTGTTGATCGATGTGATCGAAACGCTGGGCGTGGCGGTCACGCCGCAGATCGCCGATTGCCTGTACACCGGCCTTTCCACCGACACCGGCTGCTTCAAGTTCTCCAGCACCACGGCCCGCACGCACATGGTAGCGGCCCGGCTCATCCAGGCCGGCGCGCGCATCGAGGACCTGAACAAGCTGCTGTTCGATACCAAATCCCCCCAGCGCATGGCGGCCGAGCGCAGGGCGCTGGATAATCTGGAATATCACTTCGGCGGCCGCTGCGCGCTGATCTACCTGACCCGCGATGAGATCGCTGAAAGCGGCGTGGAGTCGGCCGACCTGGAAGACCTGACCGGCCTGCCGCTGACCATTGAGGGCGTGCAGGTGGGCCTGACGCTGCGCCAGCAGCCCGGCGGCAGCTGCCGCATCAGCGTGCGCACCGTAAAAGGCATGGACGCCTGCGCCATTGCAAAGCGGCTGGGCGGCGGCGGCCACAACCGCGCCGCCGGCTGCGAGCTGGAGGGCAACCTGGAAAATGCCAAAAGCGCCATCCTGGCCGAGGTGGAGGCGGAACTGTCCGCGCAGGAGGAGACCGAATGCAGGGGATCCTGATCGTGGATAAACCCGCCGGGTGGACCAGCTTTGACGTGATCGCCAAGCTGCGCGGCGTGCTGGGCACCCGCAAGCTGGGGCATTCCGGCACGCTGGACCCTATGGCCACCGGCGTGCTGCCGGTGTTCTGCGGCGGGGCCAGCAAGGCGGTCGACCTGCAGGAGAACCATGACAAAACCTACCGCGCTGTACTGCGGCTGGGCACGCGCACCGATACCGGCGATGTGACCGGCACCGTGCTGGAAACCGCCCCCGTTACGGCGGGCGAGACCGAGCTGCTGGCCGTGTTGCCCCGCTTTGTGGGGCCGCAGACCCAGCTGCCGCCGCTGTATTCGGCCGTCAAGGTGAACGGCGTGCCGCTGTATAAACTGGCGCGCCAAAACAGCGCCCGGCTGGGCGGCGGGGCCGCGCCGGCCGACGCACCGGATGCCGCCGCGCGCTGGGCTGCCGCCGAACAGGCCGCGGCCCGCAAGCCCCGGCCGGTCACCATTTATTCCATCGACTACGAGGGCAGCCCCGCCCCTGGCGAATACGCCCTGCGGGTGGCCTGCTCCAAGGGCACCTACATCCGCACCCTGCTGGAGGATATTGCGGCCGCCATGGGCCAGAAAGGCACCATGAGCGCGCTGCGCCGGGTGCAGGCCGGCGTTTACGGCGAGCAGGACGCCCACCCGCTGGAGGAAATCCTGGCGGCAAAGGCGGCCGGCACGCTGGAGACGCTGCTGCTGCCGGTGGACACGGTGTTTGCCGCCCTGCCGCGGCTGACAGTGAACGATGGCGTAAAGCGCCATTTGTACAACGGCTGCCCCACCAGCAATTTCCGCGCGGCGGACGGCCGCTACCGTGTGTACGACCTGACCGGCAGCTTTTTGGGGCTGGCGGCGGTGGAGCAGGGCGTTTTGCAGGTGGAAAAACTGTTTGTGGACCGGGACGCGCGGTGACGGCCGCGCTGCCCCGGCCGATTTTCTGCAAGTAAGGAATGTGAAACTACAGTGATGGAGATCTATTCTCATATCCAGCCCCTCACCCCCGCGCCGCAGCACGGCACGGCGGTGGCAATGGGGTATTTCGACGGCCTGCACATCGGCCACCGGGCAGTGATCGGCGCGGCCGTGGCCTGGGCGCAGGCGCACGGTGCCGAGCCGGCCCTGTTCACGTTTGCGCTGCCCCGGGGCAACACGCTCAAGGGCCGCCGCCTGCTGGCCACCGACGACAAGCACGCCGCCGCCGCCGCAATGGGCGTGCGGCATTATGTGGTGCCGGCCTTTGATGAGATCCGGGACCAAAGCCCCGAGGAATTTGTGCGCCAGATGGTCGAAACGCTGGGCGCGCGGGCGCTGTTCTGCGGCGAAAATTTCACGTTCGGCGCGCGCGCCGCGGGCAACCCGCAGTTGTTAATGGAACTGTGCCGCCCCTACGGCGTGCAGGTGATGGTGGTGCCCATGGCGCAGTACGGGGGGCAGGCAGTGTCCTCCACCCGGATCCGCGCGGCGCTGGCGCAGGGCGACATTCCCGCGGCCAACGCCATGCTGGGCCAGCCGTACTCCATCCATTTCCCCGTGCGGCACGGCCAGGGGCTGGGCAAAAAGCTGGGCGTGCCCACCATCAACCAGGTGTACCCCGAGGGCTTCCAGCTGCCGCGCTACGGCATTTATATTACCCGGGCAAGGCTGGACGGCGTATGGTACCCCGCGGCCACGGGCCTGGGCACCCGCCCCACCGTGAACAGCGACGAGAGCATCGTTACCTGCGAGACCTTCATCCCTGGTTACGCGGGCGATATGTACGGGGCCGAGCCGGTGCTGGAGTTTTACGAGTATCTGGCCCCCAGCACCAAATTTGAAACGCTGGACCAGCTCAAGGCCTGCATCGAGGACGCCGCGCAGAAGGCGCAGGCGTATTTCAAGGCGTAAACACCGCGCATTTTGTGCAGAAAAACCCAAACGCTTTTGTTGCTTTTTGCCGTTTGCTGTGCTATACTATATCAGCTACCGTGGCACGGGGCCGGGAGTATGCCCTGCAACAGGGAAAGCCGTTTCCCACCGCTGTGTCATCGGCAAATATCAGAAAAGAGGTATGTTACAATGAACAAACAGGAAGTTATGGCCAAAGTGGCCCTGAAGGAAAAGGACACTGGTTCTCCGGAGGTTCAGGTCGCTCTGCTGACCGCTCATATCAATGAGCTGAACGAGCACCTGCGCCAGAACCCCAAGGATCACCACAGCCGCCGCGGCCTGCTGAAGATGGTCGGCCGCCGCCGTAACCTGCTGGCCTATCTGCAGAAGAAGGACGTGGAGCGTTACCGTGCGCTGATCGCTGCTCTGGGTCTGCGTAAGTAAAAAGCAACAGGGGGCAGGCGCACCGGGTGTGCCTGCCCTTTGCCTGTCTTCTGTACAGTCGTGCCGCAAGGGAGCCGCCGCGTGTTGCAGCAGTAAATCGAACGCCCGAACCGCCGCGTTCAGGCGCTGGATTTATTGCTAAAGCTCGTGGCCGGCCGCCCTGAAAATAGAAAAAAGGCAGGCGCAGCCGCCTGCCGGAACAACAAGGAGGCTAATCCATGGCAATCGAATTCGGTTCCCGCAAAGAGACCTTTGAAAACTTCAAGGTCTATGAGACCACTCTGGCCGGCCGCCCGTTCAAGGCGGAAATGGGCAAGATGTGCGGCCTGTCCAACGCCAGCGCCATGATCCGCTACGGCGAGACCTGCGTGCTGTGCAACGTCACCATGAGCCCCAAGCCCCGCGAGGGTGTGGACTTCTTCCCGCTGAGCGTGGAGTATGAGGAAAAGCTGTACGCCGCCGGCCGCATCCCCGGCAGCTTTATGCGCCGCGAAGGCCGCCCCGGCGAGCGCGCCATCCTGACCAGCCGCGTGGTCGACCGCCCCATCCGCCCGCTGTTCCCCAAGGACATGCGCAACGATGTGTGCGTCACTATGACCGTGATGAGCCTGGACCCGGACTGCAGCCCCGAGATCGCCGGCATGATCGGCACCTCGCTGGTCATCGCCGTGTCCGAGATCCCCTGGAAAGGCCCCATTGCGGGCGTGCAGGTGGGCCTGGTGGACGGCGAGATCGTGCTGAACCCCACCTATGAGCAGCGCCAGAACAGCGACCTGGCCCTGACCGTTGCCGCCAGCATGGAAAAGATCGTGATGATCGAGGCCGGCGCCAACGAGGTGGATGAGGACACCATGCTCAACGCCATCAAGACCGCCCATGTGGAGATCAAAAAGATGATCGGCTTCATCAACGGCATCGTGGCGGAGCGCGGCAAAAAGAAGATCGACTTTACCCCGGTGGATCTGGACCACGACCTGCTGGACGCCGTGATGGCCGCCCATCTGGACGAGTTCAAGGCCGCTATGGACACCGATGACAAGAACGTGCGCGACGCGGCGCTGCTGCCCATCCTGGACAAGATCGCTGCAGAGCACCCTGAGCTGGACGCTGCCACGCTGGATCTGGTCAGCTACAAAATGCAGAAGTACGTGGTGCGCCGCTGGCTGCTGGATGAGGGCAAGCGCGTGGACGGCCGCGGCATCAACGAGATCCGCCCGCTGGCCGCCGAAGTGGGCATCCTGCCCCGCGCCCATGGCTCGGGCATGTTCACCCGCGGCCAGACCCAGGTGCTCACCAGCTGCACGCTGGGCGGCACCAAGGATAACCAGCTGATGGACGATCTGACCGATGAGCAGACCAAGCGCTACATCCATCACTCCAACTTCCCGCCGTACTCGGTGGGCGAGGCCC
>CAMFSB010000040.1 GCA_945982465.1 uncultured Faecalibacterium sp.
AACGCGAACAAATGCGATTTGCTTTGTATACGATTCGGCCCGGGCGGATATTGCGTATACGGCTGCAGCCGCTGGATAAAGCGCCGCTTTTGCGGTGTATGCTCCTCTGCCCTGCCCGCCCCGCCGCCTTGCGCCGCACGGTCTGCCGTGCTGTATTTGTGTTGCCATGCCCCAGCGGCCAGGCCGCAGCCGTGCAAAGCCGCCGTGCCCGGCTTACCGAAATGCAAAAAGCCCCTGGCCAAGGGCCAGGGGCAAATGCTCTGCTGTGATCAGACCAGCTCCAGGATCGCCATTTCGGCGGCATCGCCGCGGCGGGTGCCGATCTTGATGATGCGGGTGTAGCCGCCGTTGCGGTCAGCATACTTGGGGCTGATCTCGTCAAACAGCTTCTTCGCAACATCCTCCTTGGTGATGTAGCTGTAGACCTGACGCTTTACGTGCAGCTCGCTGCTCTTCCCCAAGGTGATCATCTTTTCGGCCATAGAACGAACGTCCTTGGCGCGGGTAACGGTGGTTTCGATCTTGCCATTCTCTAACAGGTAGGTGACCATCGCGCGCATCATAGCGTTGCGGCTGTCGGTGGCTCTACCCAGCTTTCTGGTACCGGGCATCCCGTTTCACTCCTTCATTCAAAATTACTCGTCGTCTTTGTTCAGCATAAAGCCCAGCGAGTCCAGCTTTGCCATGACTTCTTCCAGGCTCTTGCGGCCGAGATTGCGAACCTTCATCATCTCGTCCTCGCTCTTGCTGACCAGATCCTCGACCGTATTGATACCGGCGCGCTTCAGGCAGTTGAACGAACGCACGCTCAAATCCAGCTCTTCGATGGTCATCTCCAGGGCCTTTTCCTTGCTTTGGTCGTTCTTTTCCACCATGATCTCGGTGCCGGCGGCTTCTTCCGACAGATTGACAAACAGATTCAGGTGCGCGGTCAGCACACGGGCAGCCAGGCTTACCGCCTCCTGCGCGTTGATGGTGCCGTCGGTCCAGATCTCCAGCGTCAGCTTGTCGTAGTCCGTGATCTGCCCAACGCGGGTGTTCTCCACGTTGTAGTTCACTTTCAGCACGGGGGTATAGATGCTATCAACGGGAAGCGTATTGATATCGTTTTTCTCGATGATAGCCTGCTTGTTCCGTTCTGCAGGCACATAGCCGCGGCCCTTGTCGAAGGTCAGCTCCATCACGAGCTTGCCGCCCTCGCCCAGGGTAGCGATATGCCATTCGGGGTTCAGGATCTCGATCTCATCGCCCTGCTTGATGCTGCCTGCGGTCACTTCACAGGGACCGACAGCCTCAATGCGAACCGCCTTGGGGCCGTCAGAGTACAGCTTTGCAGCGATGCCCTTCAGGTTCAGGACGATCTCGGTAACGTCTTCCTTCACGCCCTCAATGGTGGAGAACTCGTGCACCACGCCGTCGATCTTGACGCTGGTGACAGCAACACCGGGCAGAGAAGAAAGCAGCACGCGGCGCAGGCTGTTGCCCAGCGTAATGCCGAAGCCGCGCTCGAGAGGCTCGGCCACAAACTTGCCGTAGCGGCCATCGGGAGACAGGCTTGCCGTTTCGATTTTGGGACGTTCAATCTCCATCATATCAATGCCCTCCTTGTAAAACCGGCGTTGCCGCCGGCCCATAAATTCTTAGTTGCCAAAGAACGCGGGGAACGGGCCGGGCCCGTCCCCGGCATGGATTACTTGGAGTACAACTCGACGATCAGGTGCTCAGCGACCTCGTAATCGATATCGCTGCGCTCGGGGAGCTTGGTCACCACGCCTTTCAGGGTGCCGGTCTCGCGGCTCAGCCAGGACGGCAGAGCGACAACGGCGGCGTCGGGGCCGACCAGCTTCGAGAATTTCACAGAAGAGCGGCTGCTCTCACGGACTTCGACCACGTCGCCGGCCTTGACCTGGTAGGAAGGAATGTTGACCTTCTTGCCGTTGACGGTGAAGTGCGCATGGCTCACCAGCTGACGGGCGTCGCGGCGGGTCTGCGCAAAGCCCAGGCGGAACACCACGTTATCCAGGCGGCATTCCAGCATCTGCAGCAGGTTCTCACCGGTCTGGCCCGGGCGGCGGGCCGCCTCGGCAAAGTAGTTGGCGAACTGCTTTTCCAGAACGCCGTAGATGAACTTGACCTTCTGCTTTTCTTTCAGCTGGGTAGCGTACTCAGACTGCTTTTTGCGGATATTCGAGCCGGAGTTGCGGGTGGTGTTCTTCTTGGCATAGCCCATGACTGCAGGAGAAATGCCCAGAGCCTTGCAACGCTTAGCGATAGGCTGCGTATTTTTTGCCATAATTCAAGTTCCTCCTTCAATCAAACACGACGGCGCTTCGGGGGACGGCAGCCGTTGTGGGGGATGGGGGTCACGTCCTTGATCAGGGTGACCTCCAGGCCGGTGGCCTGCAGGGCACGGATCGCGGACTCACGGCCGGCGCCGGGGCCCTTTACGTAAACCTCAACGGTCTTCATGCCGTGCTCGATCGCAGTACGGGCAGCGGTTTCAGCGGCGCTCTGCGCAGCGAACGGGGTGCTCTTGCGGCTGCCGCGGAAGTTCAGGCTGCCGGAGGAGCACCAGGAAATCGCGTTGCCCTGCAGATCGGTGATGGTAACGACAGTATTGTTGAAGGTAGACTGGATATGAGCCTGACCGGCAGCAATATTCTTGCGCTCTTTTCTCTTGGTACGGGTAGCGCCGTTCTTGGCGTTTTTCACATTAGCCATTCCTCAAATCCTCCTTACTTTTTCTTGTTGGCGACCGTGCGCTTCGGGCCCTTGCAGGTACGTGCATTGGTCTTGGTGCGCTGGCCACGGCAGGGCAGATTCTTGCGATGGCGAATGCCGCGGTAAGACTGGATCTCAACCAGGCGCTTGATGTTCAGAGCCACATCACGGCGCAGGTCGCCTTCGACCAGGATACCAGCCTGGTCGATGTAGTCACGGATCTTGGCCTCGTCAGCGGCCGACAGATCCTTTACGCGGGTGTCAGGGTTGATGCCGGTAGCAGCCAGGATCTTGTCCGCAGTGGTCTGACCGATACCGTAAACGTAGGTGAGGCCTACCTGAATGCGCTTTTCGCGGGGCAGGTCAACGCCGGCAATACGTGCCATAATGGTTTTCCTCCAATTCATCCCATGTCAGTGTCGGGGCCTGCGCCGGGACTCTACGCACTTGGCCCCCAGGCGCCCGAATTAGCCCTGGCGCTGCTTATGCTTGGGGTTCTGGCAAATGACCATCACGCGGCCTTTGCGGCGGATGACTTTGCACTTTTCGCAAATGGGTTTCACGGAAGGCTTGACCTTCATGATGTTGAACCTCCTTTTAATACTTGGCGCTTATTTGGAGCGCCAGGTGATGCGGCCCTTCGTTAAATCGTAGGGCGACATTTCCATAGTGACCTTGTCCCCGGGGAGGATGCGGATGAAATTGGTCCGCAGCTTACCGGAGATGTGTGCCGAAATGACGTGGCCGTTGGGGGTCAGCTTACCGGTGGCCTTGTCCTCGCTCAGCAGCTCCACTTTGAATGTGGCGTTGGGCATGGCTTCGCGCACAATACCTTCTACTTCGATGACATCTTCTTTAGACAAGCTATTGGCCTCCTCACTCAAGGTGTTGCAGTTTGTCTGTTGTCTGGACGGGCGGCGGTGGATGCCACATTCTTTTTCAAAGCGGCACAAAATCCGCCAAATGGACAGAATTTCCCCTTGTCCAGAGAAAGCATCTGGCCTACCACGGCCGAGTAATTATTATATACCAAAAACTCTCACTTTGCAAGCGGTTTTTTCCGATCCGCCGTAAAAAGTTTCCGCCCGCAGGGGCGGAAACCTTTTTTACAGCGCAATGTTCGGATCGTCCCACCCTTTGGTGAGGATCTCGGTTCGGCCCGCCAGGATCGCCACGGTGTGCTCAAAGTGAGCCGCCAGGCCGCCGTCGCGGGTCTTCACCGTCCAACCATCGGATAAGGTCTTCACTTTGCAGTCGTTCTGGCAGATCATCGGCTCGATGGCAATGGTCATACCAGCCACCAGCCTCGGCCCGCGCCCTGCCGTGCCGTAGTTGGGCACTTCCGGGTCTTCGTGGAGCTCCTTGCCCACGCCGTGGCCGACAAACTCGCGCACCACGGAAAATCCGTGCTGCTCGCAGTAGGTCTGCACCGCGTGGCCGATATCCCCTACCCGGCTGCCGGCCTTTGCGGCCGCAATGCCCAGATAAAGAGATTCCTTTGTCACATCCAGCAGGCGCTGGGCTTCCAGGTCCAGCTTGCCGCACGCGAACGTGCAGGCGTTGTCGCCGTTGAATCCGTCGATCTTGGCGCCGGTGTCGATGCTGATGATATCGCCCGGCCGGATCACCACGTCCCGCGAGGGGATGCCGTGGATGACCGTATCGTTTATGCTGATGCACGCCGTCCCCGGGAACCCGTACAGGCCCTTGAAGTTCGGCTTTGCGCCATGCTTCACGATGTAATCGTAGATGAGCTTATCCAGCTCCAGCGTGGTCATTCCCGCTTCGATGTGTTCGCCGCCGTAGCGGAGGGCCGCCGCGCTGATCGCGCAGGCGCGGCGCATGCCCTCCAGCTCTTTGGCATTTTTGATCTGGATCAATGTTACGCCTCCAGAGCCGCCATGACCAGACGGGTGTTCGCCTCGATGGTCGGCTGGCTTTCGATCACAGTCAGCACGCCGCGCTCCTTGTAGAACTCTACCAGGGGTTCGGTCTGCGCATGGTAGGCAGCCAGGCGGTCGCGCACCGTGGCGGGCTCGTCATCCTTGCGGATCATCAGCTTGCCGCCGCAGGCGTCGCACACGCCCTCGACCTTGCTGCGCTTGCTCTGAATGTGATATGTAGCGCCGCACTTTTCGCATACGCGGCGGCCGCTCATGCGCTGCTCGATGACCTCGTCCGGCACCGAAAGCTCCAGCACCTTGTCGATGCGGATCCCCATGCGCTCGATGGCCTCGGCCTGGGCGATGGTGCGGGGCACGCCGTCCAGGATAAAGCCGTTGGCGCAGTCCGGCTCAGCCAGCCGGTCCTTCAGAATGCCGATGATGACCTCGTCGGGCACCAGCGCGCCGGCGTCCATAAAGCTCTTGGCCTTCAGGCCCATCTCCGTGCCGTCCTTGACGGCGGCGCGGAGGATGTTGCCTGTGCTGACAGCAGGGATCTTGAATTTTTCACAGATGAATTCCGCCTGTGTGCCTTTGCCGGCGCCCGGGGCGCCCAAAAGAATCAAATTCATACGGTTGCTCCCTTCTGTGTCCGACAGGTCAGTCCAAGAAACCCTTGTGACCCATCGAGGTGTTGAACGCGTCCAGATTGCGGAACACTTCCACGGCCACGCCCACAATGATCAGCAGGCTTGTGCCGCCCAGCTGGATGTTCACACCGTCCAGCAGGTTGCCCAGAACCAGCGGCATGCCGGCCACAACGGCCAGGAACACCGCGCCGATCATGGTGATGCGGGTCAGCGTGCGGGTCAGGTATTCCACCGTCGCCTTGCCCGGGCGGATGCCGGGGATGGCGCCGTCATTGCGGCGGAGCTGCTCCGACAGCTGCACGGGATTGAACTGCACTGCCACATAGAAGTAGTTGAAGCCTACGATCAGCAGCAGGTACAGCACCACATACAGCGGAGAAGTGTAGTTGAAGGTGCGGAAGAACGAATACCAGAACGGGTGCGCAGCCTGGTCCACATTCAAAAAGCCGCCGATGGTCGACGGGATGGACACCAGCGCCGAAGCGAAGATGATCGGCATAACACCGCTCATGTTCAGCTTAAGCGGGATGAAGCTGCGCTGGCCGCCCATCATCTTGCGGCCCACCACGCGGCGGGAATACTGCACCGGAATGCGGCGCTCGGCGTTGGTCAGAACGACCACGAACACCACAGACGCCAGCGCCAGCAGCACCAGCAGCACCATGTAGATGTAGTACTGCGGCTTTGCCTGCGCCGTGGTCAGCATGCTCTGCACGGTGGAGATCAGACCGGACCAGCCGGACAGGATCGAAACAAAGATCATCAGCGAGATACCGCTGCCAATGCCCTTGTCGTCGATCTGCTCACCCAGCCAGACCACCAGCTGATGGCCGGCGGTAAAGGCCAGAATGATCACCACGGCGCTGAACACACCCGCTACGCCGGCGGTATACTTCAGGCCGCCGATGTTGCGGATCACGAAGTAATAGCCCAGCGACATCACAGCCGCGATGCCGGCGCCCACATACCGCGAGATCTGCTGGAACTTCTGCTGGCCATCCTCCTGCTGGAGCATGTTCTCCAGCGCGGGGATGGCAACGCACAAAAGCTGCAGGATAATAGTTGCGTTGATGTAGGGAGTAACACCCAATGCGAAAAGCGTGCACTTGGACAGCGCACCGCCCGACATCATGTTGAGGTAATTCAGCATACCGCCGTCGCCGAACATGACGTTCAGCGCGGTGGCATTGATGAACGGGACGGGAAGGGCGCAGCCCAAGCGGTAAACGACCAGGATGAGCAGCGTGTACAGCAAGCGCTTGCGCAGCTCAGGGATCCGCCATGCATTTTGGAATGTTTTGAACACCGTTACATCACCTCAGCCTTTCCGCCTGCCTTTTCGATTTTCTCTTTGGCAGAAGCAGAAAAGGCTGCGGCCTTAACGGTCAGGGCCTTGGTCAGCTCGCCGTTGCCCAGGACCTTGACGCCGTCCAGGGTCTTTTTGATGATGCCCTTCGCCTTCAGAGCCTCGGCATCCACCACCTCACCGGCCTCGAAACGGGCTTCCAGGTCGCTGATCTTGACGATGGCGTACTCGGTAGCGAAGATATTGTTGAAGCCGACCTTCGGCAGACGGCGCTGCAGCGGCATCTGGCCGCCTTCAAAGCCGGCCTTCTTGACGCCGGAGCGGGCCTTCTGGCCCTTGCTGCCGTAGCCTGCGGTCTTGCCGTTGCCCGAGCCAATGCCGCGGCCCTTGCGGGTCGGGGCCTTGTTTGCGCCGGGAACAGCATGCAGTTCATGAAGTTTCATTCTCGTGCCCTCCTGTTTTACGCTTCGGTGACGCTCAGCAGGAACGCGATCTTGGCGATCTTGCCCTGCGTAGCGGCATTGTCGGGCTGTACGGTCACGTCGCCGGGCTTCTTCAGGCCCAGCGCATTGGCGGTGGCGATCTGCTTTTCGCCGCGGCCGATCAGGCTCTTTTTGAGCTCGATCTTCAGCATTTTATCTGCCATTTTCGTATCCTCCTCAGCCCAGAATCTCTTTCACGGTCTTGCCGCGCTTGGCAGCCACTTCTTCAGCGCTGACCAGGCCGCACAGGCCGGCAAACGTAGCGGACACGACGTTGATGGGGTTGTTGGAACGCATGGACTTGGTACGGATGTCCTTGATGCCAGCAACTTCGATGACGGCACGCACCGGGCCGCCGGCGATCACGCCGGTACCGGGGGCAGCGGGCTTCATCAGCACAGCGCCGGCGCCATACTTGCCCACGATCTCGTGGGGGATGGTGGTGCCGCGCAGGGCGATCTTGTGCATGTTCTTCTTGGCGGCAGCCTCACCCTTGCGGATGGCCTCGGGAACTTCACCGGACTTGCCGATGCCGTAGCCGATGGTGCCCTTGCCGTCGCCCACGACCACCAGGGCAGCGAACTTCATTACGCGGCCGCCCTTCACAGTCTTGGATACGCGGTTGATGGAGACCACCTTGGTGATCATGCCGTCGTCTTCACGGTTTCTCATAGCCATAATGTGTTTCCTCCTCTCATTACAGCTTCAGGCCGCCCTCACGGGCGCCATCAGCCAGGGCCTTAACACGGCCATGATAAACGAAACCACCGCGGTCGAACACCACTTCGGTGATGCCCTTTTCCAGCGCCTTGGCGGCGATGTTCTTGCCGACCTGGGTGGCAGCCTCAACGTTGCCGCCGAAGCCTTCAAAGTCCTTGTCCATGGTGGAAGCCGCTGCCAGGGGCACGCCGGCCTCATCATCGATGAGCTGCGCGTAAATGTGCTTGGCGGAGCGGAAAACATCCAGGCGGGGACGGGCGGCGGTGCCGCTGATCTTGCCGCGAACGCGGCGATGACGACGAAGCCGGGCTTCGTTTTTGTCGATCTGCTTAACCATTGTCTTTCACTCCTTACCTTATTTCTTGCCCTTGCCGGCTTTGCCTTCCTTGTGCTTGACGACCTCGCCGACATAGCGGATGCCCTTGCCCTTGTACGGCTCAGGCGGCTTTTTGGCGCGGACTTCAGCAGCAAACTGGCCGACCTTCTGCTTGTCGATCCCGGCGATGGTAAAGTGAGTGGGATCTTCCCAGTTGATCTTGATGTCGTCCGTCTCCGGAACGATCACCTGATGCGAGAAGCCCAGGTTCATCACCAGCGTGGTGCCCTGCTTCTGGCAGCGCAGGCCAACGCCCTGGATCTCCATCTTCTTCTCGTAGCCGTTGGTCACACCGTTCACCATGTTGGCGATGTTGGTGCGGGTCAGGCCGTGCAGGCTCTTGGACAGGTTCTCGTCATTGGGGCGGGTAACCAGCACTTCGTTGCCCTCGACCTTCACGGTCATGAGGGGGTGGAAGTTGGAATTCAGGCTGCCCTTGGGGCCCTTGACGGCAACGGTGTGAGCTGCTTCGTCAACAGTAACCGTAACACCGGCAGGAATGACGATGGGTTTTCTTCCAATTCTCGACATTGTCTTTTACCCCTTTCTTACCACACAAAGGCGAGGACTTCGCCGCCGACGTGCGCAGCACGGGCAGCCTTATCGGTCATGATGCCTTTCGAGGTGGAAATGATCGCGGTGCCCAGGCCCTTCATGACCTTGGGCATATCTTCGCAGTTGGTGTAGATGCGCAGGCCGGGCTTGGACACACGGCGCAGGCCGGCGATAACGGGCTGGCCGTTATCCTGATACTTCAGCGTCAGGTCGATGGTACCCTGAACGGTGTCGTTCTTCACCTGCATCCCCTTGATGTAGCCCTCGTCAACCAGGATCTGGCAGATAGCCTTCTTCATGTTCGAAGCGGGGATCTCAACAGAAGGGTGTTTGGCGCTGCTGGCGTTGCGGATGCGAGTGAGCAGGTCCGCGATAGGATCAGTAATCTGCATTGCCACTAACCTCCTTTAGATTAGCTCTTCGTTTGTGAACTGCGGGTGCGTGCGCACCCCTTTCATATCGAACCCTCCCCGAAGCGGATCCGGGGAGGTTCGCTCAGATGCGAGGGGCCGCGCTGCTTACCAGCTGGCCTTCTTTACGCCCGGGATCTCGCCCTTGTAGGCCAGCTCGCGGAAGCAGATACGGCACACGCCGTACTTGCGCAGAACCGAGTGGGGGCGGCCGCAGATCTTGCAGCGGGTGTAAGCACGGGTAGAGAACTTGGCGGGACGAGCCTGCTTCAGTTTCATCGAAGTCTTTGCCATTGCGATTCCCTCCCTTATTCGTTGGCGAACGGAGCGCCCAGAGCCTTCAGCAGCTCCTTGCCCTCTTCGTCGGTCTTGGCGGTGGTAACAAAGCAGATGTCCATGCGCCGGACGGCGT
>CAMFSB010000041.1 GCA_945982465.1 uncultured Faecalibacterium sp.
AGAACCTGACCGCGCTGGAAAATGTGGAGCTGGCCAGCGAGATCTGCCGCGACCCACTGGATGCGGCCAAAACCTTACAGGAAGTGGGCCTGGGCGAGCGTATGCAGAACTTCCCGGCGCAGCTTTCGGGCGGCGAGCAGCAGCGCGTGTCCATTGCCCGCGCCCTGGCCAAAAACCCCAAGCTGCTTTTGTGTGACGAACCCACCGGCGCGCTGGACTACAAAACCGGCAAGGCGGTGCTGGCGCTGTTGCAGGATACCTGCCGGCAGACGGGCCGCACCGTGGTGGTCATCACCCACAACACGGCGATCACTGCCATGGCGGACCGCATCATTCAGGTAAAAAGCGGCCGCATTCTTTCCAATGAGGTAAATCAGAACCCGATACCTGTAGAGCAGATCGAGTGGTGAGACCGTGTTGAACAAAACCTACAAAAAGAATATCCTGCGGGAGATCCGCAGCACGCGCAGTCGGTTCTTTTCCATTTTCGGCATCGTGATGCTGGGCGTGGTGATGCTGACCGGCCTGATGAGCGTGGCGCCCGATATGCGCAGCGCAGGGGACGCCTATTTCCGCGAAAGCAACCTGTGCGATCTGCGTATTATTTCCACGCTGGGGCTTACGCAGGAAGATGTGCGTGAGATCGGGGCGGTCGAGGGCGTGCACAGCGTGATGCCGGTCAAAAGCGTGGACGCGGAGGTGCAAAACGCCATCGGCGACACGCTCATCATGCGGGCACAGGCTTTGCCGCAGACCATGGACGAGACCGACGACGCGTACATCAACCGCCTGATGCTGAAAGAGGGCCGCCTGCCCGAAGCGGCCAATGAGTGCGCGGTCCACCCGTTGGGCTTTGTGGCCGGCATTGCGCTGGGCGACACGATCACGCTGCCCGAGCAGGCCGATGGCCTGGCTGGCTGTACCTATACGGTGGTGGGCATCGTGCAGACGCCCACCAATTTTTCCATTGATACCGAAAGCACGACCGTGGGCGACGGCAGCCTGGATTTTCTGGCCTTTATGCGGCCCGACCAGCTTATGCTTACGGCCGATTATTACACCACCTGCTACCTTACCGTCGAGGGGGCGGCTTCCGTCAGCACCTACACCAGCGAGTATGATGATCTTATTGCGCCGGTGGCGGACCGGCTGGAACAGCTTGGCTCTGTGCGGACCGTGCTGCGCCGCGAGCAGGTGGTAGGGGACGCCCAGGCGGAACTGGATAAAGCAAAGCGGGAATACGAGGACCAGAAAGCCGAGGCGGAACAAAAGCTGGCCGACGCCCGGGCTGAGCTGGAACAGGCCGAGCAAAAGCTGGCCGACGCCCGCAAAAAGCTGGAGAAGGGCGAAAAGGAGTATACCGACGGCCAGCGGCAGCTGGCGCAGCAAAAGCAGCAGCTGCCCGATACGCTGCAAAGCGGCGCCGATCAGGTGCTGATCAGCGAGCAGCAGGTGCTGGATTTTGAGGATCGGACCGATCAGATCGCCCTTGCGGTGGAGATGCTGAAGATCATGCAGCCCACGCTGGAATACGCCGGCAGCATGCTGGACAGCGCCGCCGAGCAGATCGCCCGGCTCGACCCGGACGACCCGAACCTGGAATATTACCAGCGCGCATACGACAGCGCCCGCAGCCTGTACGATACGATCAGCGGCAAAATGCAGGAGTATCAGGCGCAGTTGGACGCCGTCAAGCAGCAGCTGTATGCGCAGGGGCTGATCACTTCGCCAGATATCTCCAACGAGGAACTGCAGGCGCAGTGCAGCGCCGTGCTGAAAAAAATGAAGTTGGCGCTGACCCAAGGCCAGCTTTCCATTTCCACGGCCACGGCCGCCGCATATGCCGCGTTTGAACAGGCCGAGCAGCAGTTGGCCGATGCACGGGCCGAACTGGACGAGGGCTGGCAGCAATACGACAGCGGCTGTGCCGAGCTGGAGGACGGCTGGCAGCAATACCGGGACTCCAAGGCTGAGGCCGACCGGAAGCTAGCGGACGCCGCCGACCAGATCACCGACGCGCAGGAGACCATCGACGACATTGCCGCCTGTGAGTGGTATGTGCTGGACCGGGATACGTTGACCAGCTTTGTCACCTTTGAGCAGAACGCCGACCGGATCGCCGATATTGCAAAGGTGTTCCCGGTGTTCTTCTTCCTGGTGGCGGCGCTGGTGGCGCTGACCACCATGACCCGCATGGTGGAGGAAAACCGGCTCCAGATCGGTGCGCTCAAGGCGCTGGGCTATTCCGAACAGGCGATCACGGCCAAATACCTGATCTATGCGCTTTTGGCCAGTTCGCTGGGGGCGCTGGCAGGCATCCTTGTGGGCTTTTCCGGCTTCCCGGCGGTGATCTGGTATGCCTATTCCATCATGTATCAGGTGCCGGGCTTTAAGCTGATCTATTACCCCTGGCTCATTGTGGTCAGCCTGGTGGCCAGCACGGCCGTGATCTCGGCGGCAACGCTCAATGTCTGCCGCGCCAGCTTGTCCGAACGGCCGGCCAGCCTGCTGATGCCCAAGGCGCCAGCCGCAGGCAAACGCATCTTTTTGGAGTACATCACGCCGCTGTGGCAGCGCATGTCTTTCTCGTACAAGGTCACAGCGCGCAATCTGCTGCGGTATAAAAAGCGCTTCTTTATGACGGTGATCGGCGTGGCCGGCTGCACGGCGCTGCTGCTGGTGGGCTTTGGTTTGCAGGATTCCATCATGGAGGTGGTGGACTATCAGTTTGAGGAGCTGAACCACTATGACCTCAGCATCACCATCACCTCCGAAAAGGCGCTCGAGATCGAGCGCGGCCTGTCGGATATTCTGGCGGACCGCACCGCCATCGAGAGCAGCGGCCTGTATTACAGCAAAACCGTCACGGTATGCAATGCCGAAGGCGAGGAGAGCAGCATGACGCTGATGCTGGCGCAGGACCCACAGCAGCTGGCACAGTACTTCACGTTCCGCACCCGCCGCGGGCATGACCCCATTCCTTTTGACGAGAACAGCGTAATCCTGACTGAAAAAACCGCCGAAACCCTGGGGGTGGATGTGGGCGACAGCATTTGGCTCGAAACCGAATCCGGCCGCGTGGCGCTTACCGTGACCGGAATCACCGAAAATTACGTTTTCAGCCGGAGCTTTGTGGGCAGCACGGCGTCCCAGCCTGCGGTGGGCGAGTTGCCGGCGTGGAACACCGTTCTGGCAAAATCTGCCGTGGAAGAAAGCGAGAGCGCCCGCACGGCGCTCACCGAGCGCATTCTGCAGCAGAATTATGTTTCCGGCGCCGTGTTCATCGAGGACGCCTCCAGCACCTTTACCAACGTGATCAGCTGCATCAATTATGTGGTGCTGCTGGTCATTGCCTGCGCGGCGGCGCTGGCGGCCATTGTGCTGTACAACCTGATCAATATCAACATCGCCGAGCGCAAAAAGGAGCTGGCCACCATCAAGGTGCTGGGCTTTTACGACCGCGAGGTGCACCGCTATATCTTCCGCGAGATCGATATTCTGGCGTTCATCGGTTCGCTGGTGGGGCTGGGGATTGGCGCGCCGCTGCACCAATTCATCATCCGCACGGTCGAGATCGACCAGATGATGTTCATCCGGAGCATTTCGCTGTCCAGTTATGTGTACAGCGTGGTGCTGACCATGGTGTTTACCGTGGCGGTCAGTTTGTGGATGCGCCGCCAGGTCAATGCCATCAGCATGGTGGAAAGCATGAAAGCGCCGGAATAATAGCCCGGGAAACCAAAATGGCCGCCGCCTTGCGGAGAACGCGGCGGCCGTTTTGTCTGCTGTAAAAAAAGGGGAGAGGACCATGAAGGACAGCCAGGTGGATCTGTGCGGCGAGATCGGCCGCGGGGAGGACGAGAGTTTCCCGCTGCTGGCGCCGGAGGACATTTTTGAATTTGCATGCAGCGGCTGCGGCGGCTGCTGCCGCGGGCGGGAGGATATCGTGCTTTCCGGCTATGACCTGTACCGCATCTGTGCGCGGCTGCGCCTGCCGCCGGCGGTGGTCATCCGGGGGTACTGCCGCCATTATATCGGCAGAAACAGCCGGCTGCCCGTGGTGCGGCTGCAGCCGCTGGCCGCCGAACACGGCAACTGCCCGTTTTTATACCGGAACCGGTGCAGCATCCACGACGCCGAGCCGCTGGTCTGCGCGCTGTATCCGCTGGGCCAGCAGATCGGGCTGGACGGTACGGTGGCCTATTTTGCCCAGCCGGTAGACTGCGGCGGCCAGATCATCCGCGCCAAATGCCGCGACCACCTGGCCCGCTACGGTGTGGCCGAGCGAGAGAGCATCGATGTGCGCTGGGCTGCATCCGGCTTTCAAAGCGGATGCGGCAGTTGGAAGCTGCATTGGCGCCCGCGCAGTGCAAAATGGCCCAGTTCAAGATCTATCAGGCGCTGTACCTTTCGCTGGAATGGGAAAAACCGTATCTTCCGCAGCTGGAGCAGGCCCTCTGCGCGTTGGACGCTTATTTGGACAAGGCGGCTGCCCGGGCGGTTCAAAAACAATAAATTTGTAAGGTTTGCCGAAAATATGGCAAATATTTTGGGGCGTAAAGCGTTGATTTTGTAAAGTTTCCCGATTGTTTTGCGCTTCAAAATGTGATATACTTCACACTCGTAAAGTGCAGGACACAAAAGTGCGCCTGTGGCTTCTTTTCAGAGCCTGTGCTGGAAAGTATATTGCTGTAAACAGATCTAATGAGTGAGGAGTATGAGTTTTATGCGTAAAATTTCCCGTCGTTCGTTCCTGACCGCTGCCGCAGCGGTCACCGCAGCCGGCCTGCTGGCCGGCTGCGGCGGTGAGTCTTCTTCTTCGTCGGCTGCTTCTTCCACCGTGGCTTCGTCTGCGGCCGGCAGCGTGTCTGCCGCCAAGACCTACAAGGTGGGTGTCTGCCAGCTGGTGCAGCATCCCGCGCTGGATGCCGCGACTCAGGGCTTCAAGGATGTGCTGAGCGATAAGCTGGGCGATGCGGTCACCTATGTGGATGGCAACGCCTCTGGCGACAGCGCCAACTGCTCCACCATCATCGACGGCTTTTTGTCTGAGGGCGTGGACCTGATCCTGGCCAACGCCACCGCTCCGCTGCAGGCTGCCGCCGCGGCCACCGCTGATATCCCCGTGCTGGGCACTTCGGTCACCGATTACGCCACGGCCCTGGATATCGAGGATTGGACCGGCACGGTGGGCAGCAACATCTCCGGCACCTCGGATCTGGCTCCGCTGGATCAGCAAGCCGCCATGCTGAAGGAGCTGTTCCCCGATGCCAAGACCGTCGGCTTGCTGTACTGCTCCGGCGAGCCCAACTCGGTGTATCAGTGCACCGTGATCGAGGGCTATCTGACCGGCTACGGCTACGATGTGGAGTGGTACTCCTTCAACGATACCAACGATGTCAACTCTGTGGCGCAGACCGCCGCCGATAACAGCGATGTCATCTACATCCCCACCGACAACACCGCCGCTTCCAACACCGAGGCAATCGCCAATGTGCTGATTCCCGCCGGCGTACCTGCTGTTACGGGTGAAGAGGGTATCTGCGCCGGCTGCGGCGTGGCCACGTTGTCCATCAGCTACTACGACCTGGGCGCTGCCACGGGTGAGATGGCGTACGAGATCCTGGTTGAGGGCGCCGACATCACCACGATGCCTGTGCAGTACGCGCCGGAAGTCACCAAAAAGTACAACGCTGCCAACGCGGAAGCGCTGAACGTGGCGATCCCCGCTGATTACAAGGCCATTGAGGGCTGATCTGCCGGATCTGATACGGAAAACAGAGAAAAAGGGGTTCTCTTTTTCTCTGTTTTTTGTTAGAATAGCAAAGTAAGTATTTTTTGGGGAGGAATCGTATGTCTTTTTTTAATGCCTTGCTCAGTTCCATGCCGGGGGCGGTGGCCCAGGGCATGGTCTGGGGCATTATGGCGATCGGCGTGTATATTACCTATAAGATCCTGGACATAGCGGATCTGACGGTGGATGGCTCCATCTGCACGGGCGGCGCGGTGTGCGTGGTTCTTACGCTGAACGGCTGCCCGGTGTGGCTGGCGATGCTGGCCGCCCTGATCGCAGGGATGCTGGCGGGGGCGGTCACAGGGATCCTGCACACCTTTTTCGGCATTCCGGCGATTCTGGCCGGCATCCTGACGCAGCTGGCACTGTATTCCATCAACCTGCGCATTATGGGCTGGGGCACCAAGAACGGCAGCCAGGCCAACCTGCCCATCAGCGTGGACAAGTACGACCTGGCGGTTTCCTCCCGGTATGTGCGGCTGCTTTCGCTGAAAAACCCGGTGTTTTTGCTGGTGATCCTGGTTGCGGTATGCATCGCGGCGCTGTATTGGTTCTTCGGCACGGAGCTGGGCTGCTCGCTGCGCGCGACGGGCGCCAACGGCAACATGGCCCGCGCGCAGGGCATCAACACAAATGTGGCCAAGGTCCTGGGCCTGATGGTCTCCAATGGCCTGGTGGCGCTGGCCGGCTCGCTGCTGGCGCAGTACCAGGGCTTTTCCGACATCAACATGGGGCGCGGCGCCATTGTCATCGGCCTGGCGGCCGTGATCATCGGCGAAGTGATCTTTGACCGGATCTTCCGCAACTTTGCGCTCAAGCTGCTGGCCAGTGTGTTCGGCGCGATCATCTATTACATTGTCATCCAGTTCGTGCTGCGGCTGGGCCTGTCTACCGACGACCTGAAGCTGCTGTCGGCTGTTGTTGTGGCGCTGTTCCTGGCGATCCCGTACTGGAAGGGAAAATATTTTGCCAAGCCCGTATCTGCAAGGAAGGAGGCCAAGGACAATGCTTGAACTGAAAAATGTGCATAAGACCTTCAACCCGGGTACGGTCAACGAAAAACACGCGCTGGATGGGCTGTCGCTCACGCTGGAGGACGGCGATTTCGTCACCGTGATCGGCGGCAATGGCGCGGGCAAATCCACCATGCTGAACGCGGTGGCCGGCGTGTGGCCGGTGGACGCGGGCACTATTACCATCGACGGCGAGAATATCACCGGCCTTTCGGAGTATCAGCGCGCCAAATACATCGGCCGCGTGTTCCAGGACCCTATGACCGGTACGGCCGCCACCATGCAGATCGAGGAGAATCTGGCGCTGGCGGCCCGCCGCGGCAAAAAGCGCTCGCTGCGCAGCGGCATCACCCGCGAAGAACGGGAGCAGTACCATGAGCTGCTGAAAATGCTGGATCTGGGCTTGGAAAACCGAATGACCTCCAAGGTGGGGCTGCTGTCCGGCGGTCAGCGCCAGGCGCTGACGCTGTTGATGGCCACGATGCAAAAGCCCAAGCTGCTGCTGCTGGACGAGCATACCGCCGCACTGGACCCCAAAACCGCGCTGAAGGTGCTGACGCTTTCCAACAAGATCGTGGAAGAAAACCACCTGACCACGCTGATGATCACCCACAACATGAAGGACGCCATCAAGTACGGCAACCGGCTGATCATGATGCACGAGGGCCACATTATTTACGATGTGCGCGGCGAAGAAAAGAAAAAACTGAAGGTGGCGGATCTTCTGGCTAAGTTTGAGGTGGCCAGCGGCGGCGAATTTGCCAACGACCGCATGATCCTTTCCTGAGTTCATGTTCTGAAAAACGGCCTGATACGGGTGCTTCTCTGTAAAAAGCAGGGGAGCGCCCGTTTTTATATACGCAAAAAAGGAACGGCCGGCTATAAGTCAGTCGTTCCCTTGGATGGATGCTGTTTTGATTCGTCTCTACCTTGGGCTCAGCCCGGCTCGCGCCCGGCCAGCAGCGGGCGCAGATAGTGGCCGGTGTAGCTGGCGGGGTTGGCCGCGACCTGCTCCGGCGTGCCCTGCGCGATCACCAGGCCGCCGGCGTTGCCGCCCTCCGGCCCCAGATCGATGATATGGTCGGCGCATTTGATCAGATCCAGATTGTGCTCGATGACAATGACAGTGTTGCCTGCGTCCACCAGCTTTTGCAGCACCTCGACCAGCTTGTGCACATCAGCGATGTGCAGGCCGGTGGTAGGCTCATCCAGGATATACACGGTCTGTCCGGTGCCGCGGCGCGCCAGCTCGTTGGCCAGCTTGACGCGCTGTGCCTCGCCGCCCGAAAGGGTAGTGGCGCTTTGCCCCAGCGTCACATAGCCCAGCCCCACATCCATCAGCGTTTGCAGCTTACGCTGGATCTTGGGCAGGTTGCCAAAAAAGACGCAGGCGTCCTCCACCGTCATGTTCAGCACATCGGCGATGGTTTTATCCTTGTATTTGACCTCCAGCGTTTCGCGGTTGTAGCGCGCGCCCTTGCACACCTCGCAGGGCACATAAACGTCGGGCAGGAAATGCATCTCGATCTGCAGAATGCCGTTGCCTTCGCACGCTTCGCAGCGGCCACCCTTGACGTTAAAGCTGAACCGCCCCGGCCCATAACCGCGCAGCTTGGCGTCCTGCGTTTCGGCAAATACGCTGCGGATGTCGTTGAATACACCGGTGTAGGTAGCCGGGTTGGAACGGGGCGTGCGCCCGATGGGCTGCTGATCGATGCCGATCACCTTATCCACCCATTCCAGGCCCTCCACGCCGTCGCTTTTACCCGGGCGCGTACGCGCGCCGTTCAGCTCGCCCGCCAGCGTTTTGTACAAGATCTCGTTTACCAGGCTGGACTTGCCGCTGCCGGAAATACCGGTCACGCAGATGAACTTGCCCAGGGGGAAATCCACCGTGACGTTTTGCAGGTTGTTTTCGCGCGCGTTGCACACCCGCAGGGCATGGCCGTTCCCCAGGCGGCGGGTGGCCGGAACCGCAATGCGCTTGCGGCCCGAAAGGTAATCGCCGGTAATGCTGCGCTTGGCCTTGCAGATATCCTTGATAGTGCCCGCGGCCACGACCTCGCCGCCATGCACGCCGGCGCCCGGGCCGATATCCACAATATAATCGGCGCTGCGCATGGTGTCCTCGTCGTGCTCCACCACCACCACCGTGTTGCCCAGATCCCGCAGATTTTTCAGCGTGGCGATCAGCTTATCGTTGTCGCGCTGATGCAGGCCGATGCTGGGTTCGTCCAGCACATACAAAACGCCGGTCAGTGCGCTGCCGAGCTGGGGCGCCAGGCGAATGCGCTGGCCCTCGCCGCCTGAAAGCGACCCTGCCGCGCGGGAAAGCGTGAGGTAATCCAGACCCACACTCTGCAAAAACTGCAGCCGGGCCTTGATCTCTTTCAGCACCTGATCGCCGATCTGGTGCTCTTTTTCGCTCAGCTTGGAATCGTTTTCGGCTATAAAGGCCAGCGCCTCCCGGATGGACATTTCGCAGAACTGGCTGATGTTCAGCCCGCCCACAGTCACGCCCAGCACAATGGGCTTCAGGCGGTGGCCGTGGCAGTCCGGGCATTCCACCGCCGACATAAAGCCGGAAAGTTCCTCCTTGATCCACTCGCTGCTGCTCTCGCGGAAGCGCCGTTCCAGGATCGGCACGATCCCCTCAAACACGTTCAGATATCGCCCGCTGCCGCACTCATTGGTGCGGGGCACCG
>CAMFSB010000042.1 GCA_945982465.1 uncultured Faecalibacterium sp.
GATGGTGACCTACAACAGCGAAACGTGGCTGCGCGGCTGTGTGCAGGCGCTGGCAAAGCTGGAATATGACCTGACGCAGCTGCATCTTATTTTTGCCGATAACGGCTCGTCCGACGGCACGCTGGCGCTGCTGGCCGGGCTGAGCGCCGAATACCCGGTGTTTGGCGGCTTTACCGTCTTTTCCACCGGCCGCAACGGCGGCTTCGGCGCGGGGTGCAACGCGGGCGCGGCGCAAGGCAGCGCGCCGTATCTGCTGTTTTTGAATGTGGATACGGCCATCCACCCCGATGCGCTTGCCGGCCTGGAAGATTACTTCGCTTCAGCCGGAGTAAACACCGCTGCCTGGGAGCTGCGCCAGCTACCGTATGTACCCGGAAAGCATTACGACCCGGTCACGCTGGAAACCGCCTGGTGCAGCGGTGCTGCCGTGGTGGTGCTGCGCAGCGCGTTTGAGGCTGTCGGCGGCTTTGATGCGCATATTTTTATGTATGGCGAGGACGTTGACCTCTCCTGGCGGCTGCGTGCCGCCGGCGCGGTGCTGCAATACTGCCCGCTGGCGGCTACGGAGCATTTCGTGCTCAGCAAGGATCACGATCGTTCCTTGGGTGAATATGCAGGCTCGCAATTGGGGCGGCTATTGCTGGCCGAAAAATTCGGCACGCCCGGGCAGATCCTGGCGATGCACAGGGAATACCTGCAGGTGCTCCGGCATCCATGCCATTTTGACGGTGTGCGGCGGGTGCTGCTGAAAAAATACCTGTGGAATCTGCTGCATTGCTGGCCGTTTTTATTCTGGCGCGTGAAACATCCGCGGCTGTACCGGGCACAGGTGGCCGACTTCCGGGAGGGCTATGCGGTGGAACGCGGCTGCAATGTGCTGTATCCGCTGCACAATACGCCGCTTGTCTCGGTGATCGTTCGTACCTGCGGCAAGCCCTGGTCGCTGCGGCAGACTCTGCGCAGCCTGTGCAGCCAGACCTATAAACATTTTGAAGTCATTGTGGTGGAAGATAACAGCCCGGCAGCACAGGCGGTGGCGCAGCAGGAATTTCCGCAGCTGAACATCCGCTACGCCTGCCCGGGCGAGCATTACGGCCGCGGCCGCATTGGCAACCTGGGCCTTTCCATGGCCCGGGGGGAGTTCATCAACTTCCTGGATGACGATGATTTCTTTTATGCCGATCATTTGGAACTGATGCTGTCCAAATTTGAAGAATGCCCCGAAGCTCAGCTGGTAGTAGGCGCAGCGCTGGAGATGGTCGCGGAGGTAACAAGCCGGGAGCCGTATCGGCTGGATGTGAAGCAATGGGTGCATCTGGATAATTTGCGCTGCGACCCGCTTTTGGTGGCCGGCGCCATTCCCATGCCGCTGCAGTCAGTGATGTTCCGCCGCGAACTGTACGAGCAGTATGGCGGCATGCACGAAACGATCGATGGCGGCGAGGACTGGTATATGTGGCTGAAATACTTTGCCCGGGCACGGCGTACCAGCCTGTGCCATGGCGATTTTTACCGCGCAACCAGTATTTTCCTGGTGCCGGCAGACCGGGCCGCGGCGCAAAAACGGGATGATCACTATAAACAGTATTACGCAGAGGCTTTGGCCGCGGTGCAGGAGCCGTTCCGCTTTACGGCGGAAGAACTGAACCAGATATATACCTGCTTTTTGCAGGATATGGCGCATCTCGCCCGGACCGGGCAGCTGGAAGGATACCTGAAGCAGCGTGGTTTTGATGTGTAACGCGGTGCAAAAGCAACCGCTGCAAATATAGACGCGACCGTATAGAATATCAAATCGTGGAGAACGAAAACAGGGGAACACTGCCTGCTGCTGGATCAAAGCGTGCAGCGTTATATAAAGCGGATGAAATGCGGCAGATAAACAGGAAGGTCACTTCCGGGCTGCAGGGCCCTGTACGGGCATGCGTCAGAAAGCGAGAATACGATGACAAGCTACGGGATCATTGTTGTATACGAGCGTGAGCAGCAGGCCCTTGAACTGGCGCTGGAGGGTCTGGCAATGGCCGGACACACCCGGTGCGTTGTGGCGTGTACGCCGTCGGTAAAGCGGGCGGCGGAGCAAAAAACAGACCAGATGCGCCAGCATGGGCTGGAATGCCAGCTGGCGGTGGCTCACAGCGAGGGATACGCCGCGGCGGCCAACGCGGGGGCACAAGCCTGCCGGCAGACGGTGGAGCATCTGGCGTTTTTGTCGGCGGACAGTGTACCGTTTGCCCCGTGGCCGCAGGCACTGTGCGGTGCCGGCGCACAGTTCCCGGTCACCAATGCAGAGGGTCCGGGCTGCATCCCCTGTGAGGAAGCGGTGCGGAAAAATCGCTTTTCCCTGCGCAAGCTGGCGGCATTTGCGGCGCGGCGGAACGGGGAACTGGTCAATACGGAGCGCTTTGGCGATGGCCTGGTGCTGCCGGCCGAGTTGTTCTGGAGCTGCGGCGGCTTTGCTGAAGCGCTGGCGCTGCCGCAGACGGCATGGGACGCGCTGGCGCTCCGGCTTGCGGATGCAGGCGCTGCCATCCAAGCGGCCCGCAGCGCGTATCTGCACCATTGGCAGAACGATGCGTTTGCGCAGCTGGACCCATACTGGCAGGCGCAGGCATGGCAGCGGGACCGGGATGCGTACCGGGCGCTGACCGGAGGTGAATGGCAGCAAAAGCCCGGCGATTCGCTGCGCAGCCTGGCGCTGGAGCAGCCGGATGCCGCTTTTAAACAGGCGCTGCGTCAGCAGGCGCAAAAAATGGACGCGCTCTGGCAGCAGGCGGATGCGCCGGCCCGGGCGCTGCAGCTGGGGCAGTACCCGGCCGTGCCCGCCGGCGAACTGATCCGCCAGCTGAAAGGCAAGCTGGTGCGGCGTGTACAGCAGATCGGCCCGGTGGCAGGGCACATCCGGGCGCGCAGGCTGGCCCAGCCGGACGGCTACGCGGCCTTGCTGGAGACCATCCGGAGCAAAAAAGCGGCCGGAGTGGGCTGCGTTGCCGTTCTGGCGCCGTATTTTGCCGACCCGGTCATGTCGCCGCAGGATGGATATATCCGCCGTGTCAAGGCGGTGGATGAGGATGTTCTGGCCGGGCAGTATAAGGTTTATCTGTACGAGCACTGGGTCCATCAGCCGGAGTTTTTGCAGATCGAAACAATGGATGACAGGCACAGCTATGTGCACTATGATACGCGCGTGGGCCAACAGTGCGGGCAGGTGCTGCAGCTGATCCGGGAATGCGGGGTGTGCTATTCCCATAGCATCCTGCGGCTGCTGCCGGCGGACGACCCCTGCGATGATGCCCGGCGGCTGAATCTGTTTGGACTGCCCGGGGTAACCTATGTGTGGGACGTACATGGCGCCGTGCCGGAGGAATTTGCGCTGGACGGCAAACAGGCCGAAGCCGAAGCGGCGGCCCTGGCAGAAGCGCTTTATGCCGGGCATGCGGATGTGGTCGTTACGGTCAACGGTGCCACGCAGCGGCATCTGCTTCAAAAGTACCCGCATATGCACGCGCAGTTTGTCAATATGCCCATCTTCAACGAGGATCTGGCCGCCAAAGAGATGGTGCAGGGGACGCGGCCACGGGTGCACGGGAAACCGCTGGCGGTGTACGCGGGCGGCCTGCAGGCCTGGCAGAAGATCCCCCTGATGCAGCAGTGCATGGCGGCGGCAGAGCAGTCGCTGGCCTACAAAATTTATACGCCGGAGCCGGACGCCTTTGCGGAGCTTTGGCAGGGCAAGCCGTTTGCCGACCTGGAGCTGGATACAAAGACCCCGCTGCAGCTGATGGAAGAATACCCCCGCTGCAGCTATGGGTTTGTGCTGCGGGACGATATTGCGGTAAACAATGTTGCCTGCCCCACCAAGCTGATCGAGTATCTGCAGTACGGCATCGTGCCGATCCTGCACACCGAAAGGATCGGCGATTTTGCGGCGCTGGGGATGCAGTATGTTCCTGACACGGTTCTTTTGGACGGGCGGCTGCCCGCCGAGGAACAGCGGGCCGCGATGGCGCAGAACAATCTGCAGGTGCTGCAAAAGCTGAAACAGGATGCGGTCGAAGGCCGAAAAGCGCTGCAGGCGCTGATGAACGGCGGCCTGTGAAACAGAAAGCCAAAAGCTGTGAAAAAGAAGATCATCCGTGTGCATGGCACCCGGCCCGAGGCGATCAAGATGGCGCCGCTGGTCGAGGCGATCCGCGGGGATGACGCCTTTGAATGTATTGTCTGTGTTACGGCCCAGCATCGTGAAATGCTGGATCAGGCAATGGATATTTTTGGACTGAAAGCGGATTACGACCTGGATCTGATGCGGCCGGGCCAGACCCTGACCTCGATCACGGCCGGCGTGCTCGAAGGCATGGAGACGGTGCTCAAACAGACAGAGCCGGATCTGGTGCTGGTGCATGGCGACACCACCACCAGCTTTGCGGCCGGGTTGGCCGCATTTTACCAGAGGATCCCGGTGGGCCACGTGGAAGCCGGGCTGCGCAGCTACGACCTGCTTTCCCCCTATCCGGAGGAGATGAACCGCTGCGTCACTGACCGGCTGGCACTGCTGCATTTTGCGCCGACCGCGCAGAATGTGGCAAACCTTGCGGCCGAAGGCATTACGGCGGGCGTGTATAAAACCGGGAATACCGTGATCGACGCGCTGCATCGCATGGTAAGGCCAGGGTACGTGTTCCATTCAGCACAGCTGCGGGACATTCCACTGGAAAAACAGACGGTCCTGCTCACTGCCCACCGGCGGGAGAACCTGGGCAAAGGCATGCGCCAGATCTTTGCGGCGGTGCAGCAGCTGTGCGCAGCTTACCCTGAGCTGCAGTTTATTTATCCGGTGCATCCCAACCCCCAGGTGCGGCAGCTTGCACAGCAGATGCTGGGCGGGCTGCCCCAAGTGCGCCTGATCGACCCGCTGGATGTACAGGATATGCACAATCTGATCAGCCGGGTGTATTTCGTGATGACCGATTCCGGCGGCCTGCAGGAAGAAGCCCCTGCCCTGGGTAAGCCGGTGCTGGTGCTGCGCACCGAGACCGAGCGCCCCGAAGCGGTGGAAATGGGGACAGTGCGGATGGCCGGCATCGAGACCGCGCAGATCGTGCGGCTGGCGCGCCAGCTGCTGGAGGATCCCGCCGAATATGACAAAATGGCAAATGCGGTAAACCCGTATGGCGACGGCACGGCCAGCGCGCAGATCTGCGCCGCCCTGAAAGAGTATTTTGGTTTGATCTGACCGGAAAACAGGCAAAGGAACGTTGATGTGGAAAAAGAACTGCTGCGTCTGGAAGGCACGGTGGAAAGCCTGATCTTTGAAAATCAGGACACCGGCTATACGGTTTTTGAGCTCTCCGGCGGCGGAGAGCTGTTCGTCGTGTGCGGCACCGTGGGCGAGATCCATATCGGCGAGACGGTGGCGTGCACCGGCACGTTCGAAACACACCCCACCTACGGCCGGCAGTTCCATGCCGTTACCTGCGAGACCGATATCCCGCGGGATGTGGAAGCCGTCTACGCCTACCTTTCCAGCGGGTCGCTGCCCTACATCGGGGTGGCCACCGCCAAAAAGATCCTGGAGCGTTTTGGCGCCGATGCGCTGGACATCATCGCCAACGACCCGGCCCAGCTTACCGCCATCCGCGGCCTTACGGCCGATAAGGCCGAGCGCATCAGTGCCGAGTTCCGGCGCATGTTTGGCGTGCGGGAGCTGATCGCCTATCTGGCCCGGTTCGATATTTCGGCCCCGCGGGCCGTGGAGGTGTTCAAGACTTTCGGCCCCCACGCCGCCGATGCCATCGGCCAGAACCCCTACCTGCTGTGCGGCGACCCGCTGCACCTTTCCTTTGCCCATGCCGACCGCATTGCGGCCCAGCTGCAGCTTTCGGCCGACAGCAGCCTGCGCATGGGCGCGGCGCTGCTGTATGTGCTGCGCCACAACGCAAACAACGGCCATACCTGCCTGCCGCGGCACAAGCTGACGGCCACCACCGCGGCGTTCATCCGCCAGAGCGAGCCGGCGCTGGAGCAGGAACTGGACGCCCGCCTGGCCGCGGGCGAGCTGTGCCGGCAGGAATTTGACGGGCAGGAATATATCTATCTGCCGGATCTGCTTTCGGCGGAGCAGGATATTGCCTGGCGGCTGGCCGAGTTGATGAAGCACCCGGCCCCGCAGCCCAATAACCTGGAGCGAAACATCGACTTTTTGCAGCTGCGGCAGGGCTTTGCCTACGCCGCGTTGCAGCGCGAGGCCATCTGCACCGCCCTGCGCGAGCGCTGCCTGGTGCTGACCGGCGGCCCCGGCACGGGCAAGACCACAGCGATTAACGCGATCCTGGCCCTGTTTGAAAACCAGGGCGACCGGGTGGCGCTGTGCGCCCCCACCGGGCGGGCAGCCAAGCGCCTTTCGGAGCTGACCGGCCGCAAGGCCAGCACCATCCACCGCCTGCTGGAGGTGGATTTCTCCGGCGGCGTGGTGTCCTTTGTACACAACGAAAAAAACATGCTCAAGTGCGACGTGGTCATTCTGGACGAGATGAGCATGGTGGATGTAAAGCTGTTCCAAAGCCTGCTGGCCGCGCTGCGCTACAGCTGCCGCATCATCATGGTGGGCGATACCGACCAGCTGCCCAGCGTGGGGCCGGGCAATATCCTGGGCGAGGTGATCCGTTCCGGCGTGGTGCCCACCGTGTGCCTGACCGAGATCTTCCGTCAGGCGGCGCAAAGCCTGATCGTGGCAAACGCCCACCGCATCGTGCAGGGCCAGCCGCTGAAAAAGGGCGGCAAGACCGATGATTTCTTCTTTCTGGAAGCCGGGGGCGAGGTGTGCCAGCAGCTGGTGTGCGATCTGGTATGCACCCGGCTGCCCCGCAGCTACGGCTTCGATCCGGTGCGGGATATTCAGGTGCTGTGCCCCACAAAGCTGGGCCCCACCGGCACCCAGGCGCTGAACGCGCGGCTGCAGCAGCTGCTCAACCCGCCGGCGCCGGGCAAGCCCCAGCTGGAGGCCGCGGGCAGCGTGTTCCGCGCGGGCGATAAGGTGATGCAGGTGCGCAACAACTACGACATCCTCTGGCAGCGCGACGGCGGGGAACAGGGCGTGGGCGCCTACAACGGCGATATCGGCATCGTGCTGAACGTGAACCCGCACGACCGCTCCATGACCGTGCAGATGGATGACCGCAAGCTGATCTATACATCCGACCACCTCTCTGAACTGGAGATCGCCTATGCGGTCACCATTCATAAAAGCCAGGGCAGCGAGTTCCCGGCAGTGGTGCTGCCGGCGGCCGAGGTGCCCAAAAAGCTGTGCTACCGCAACCTGATTTATACGGGCATTACCCGGGCGCGCCAGCTTTGCATTGTGGCGGGGCTGCGCGCCACTGTGGCCGAAATGACCGGCAACGTGCGCCAGAACCTGCGGTACAGCGGCCTGTGCAGCCTGCTGCAGCGGGAAATGGCCGACCGCCCCGCGCCGGAGCAAACCTCGTGAGCCGGCCGGCAGTCTTTGCGGCGCGCCAGAGGGCGCAGCCGGTGGCGGGCCGCCTGCCCGCGCAGGCCGGTTCGCCTATTTGGTACCCGCCGCAGGCCGGCCCGCCTGCGGGCCGCCAAAAAGCCCGGCTGCTGGGCCGCGCGGCCCTTGGGGTGGTTTACCCGCGGCGCTGCCCTTATTGCGGCGGAGTGATCGGGTTTGCGCCCGTGCTGGCATGCGGCCGCTGTGCCGGGAAGCTGGAAGAGCTGGAACGGCCGGTCAAGCGGCTCAGCCCGTCGCTGCACTATTTTGGCAGAATGGAAGGCGCCGCGGCCGTGTACCGCTACAAAGGCTGTGCCCGCAGCGCAGTGCACCGCATCAAATATGAGGGCGCGGCCTGGTGCGGGCCGGACCTGGGCATTTGCATGGCGCAAAAGCTGTTTGGGTGTACTTTTTCGCGGCAGTATGGTATACTTTACGCTGAGCGCAGCCTGGCCGCGGTGGAATATGATATGATCGTGCCGGTGCCCGCGTCGGACCGGCGGCGAGGCTACAACGTGCCGCTGCTGCTGGCCCGCCCGCTGAGCTGCGGGCTTGGGCTTCCGCTGCTGCCGCAGGCGTTGGTGCGCACACGCTTTACCCGCCGTCAGGCGGGGCTGCCGCTGGAGCAGCGGCTGGAAAACGCCGCCGGCGCGTTTGCACCGGCGCCGGGCAGGACCGCCCTGCTGGAAGGCAAGCGCGGGCTGCTGGTGGATGACGTGATCACCACCGGAGCAACGGCGGCCGCCTGCACGCAGGCACTGCTGGCAGCCGGGGCGGAAAGCGTGTTTGCCGTGGCGCTGTGCGTGTCTGAGCCGGAATAAACCGTGCTGACAGGCCGGCCCCCTGCGGGCCGGCCGTTTACCAGATGGGAAAGGAACGAGGAGTATGGCATCCAACGATATCGGTATTGACCTGGGTACGACTACGATTATTATTGCGCAGGAGGGCAAGGGCACAGTGCTCAACCAGCCCAGCGTGGTGGCGGTGGACACCCGCAAAAAGGGCGGCCGGGATTACGTGCTGGCGGTAGGCGACGACGCACTGGCCATGGTCGGCCGCACCCCCAACTACATTTCGGCGATCTTCCCGCTGAAAGACGGCGTGATCAGCGACCACACCATGACCAAGGAGCTGATCTGCCGCTTTGTGAACAAGGTATACGCCAACCGGCCGGTCAAGCCCCGCGTGGCGGTGTGCGTGCCCGCGGCCATTACCGGCATCGAGAGCGATGCCGTGGTGGAGGCCGTGGTGGCAGCCGGCGCGCGCAAGGTATACCTGATCGATGAGCCGGTGGCGGCCGCGCTGGGCAGCGGGGTGGACATCCTGCAGCCCGAGGGCCACATGATCATCGACATCGGCGGCGGCACAACGGACATCGCCGTGCTGTCGCTGGGCGGCAAGGTCAAATCCACCAGCGTACAGGTGGCGGGCAACACCTACGATGACGAGATCCTCAAGCATGTGCGCGCCAAGTTCGGCATCGCCATTGGCCAGCGCACGGCCGAGAACCTTAAAAAGCAGGTGGCCTGCTGCCGCCAGCGCGCCGATTTCCACCAGACCATGGAAATCAAGGGCCGCAGCCTGATCACCGGCCTGCCGCAGCGGCTGAACGTGACCACCGATGCCCTGTACGAGCCGGTGATGGAGCTTAGCGAGAAGATCGGCGCGGCGGCCCATCAGGTGCTGGAAAAGACCCCGCCGGAGCTGGCGGGCGATATCTACCGCAACGGCGTTATGCTTACCGGCGGCGGCGCGCAGCTGCACGGCCTGCCCGAGTACCTCAGCGAGGAACTGAAAGTCAAGGTGGTCGTTTCGCCCGACCCGGTCAACTGCGTGGCGCTGGGCACGGCCAAGTGCCTGTCGCTGGGCGATCAGCTGGAAACCGGCTTTCTGGACGCGACGCCGGGCATCGGAAAATTCCATTGATACAAAAATAACGAATCAGCGAACAAAGCGCCGCCGCGTGCAACACGCGCGCCGCGGTGCGGGGTGTTCTCGC
>CAMFSB010000043.1 GCA_945982465.1 uncultured Faecalibacterium sp.
ACCTTCGCCATCGTCTTCGGCTCCTTCCTGTGGCGGCTGTTCACCGGCGTGGTGGCGCAGATCTCGCATGCCGATAATCTGGACCTTGCACTGCGGATCACGCCCGACGCGGCCCGGGTGGTGGCCCTGCTGGACGATACGATGACCGGCCGGGGCGAGCGCGTGCAGTTTTACGCGCAGGCCGAAGCCTACCCCGAGCTGGAATTTTCCGAGATCAACGCTTCCCGCCTGACGGCCGATGAGCTGGAACAGGCCATTGCCGCGCTGGAGCCGGACACCATTTTCCTGTATCTGGCCGCCAGCACCGACAACAAGGGCAACCCCTATACCAACGCCCAGATCTGCCGGATGATCGCCGAGAACGCCGCCGTGCCCTGCTACCGGTTTGTCAGCGCGGGGATCGGGCAGGGGGTCCTGGGCGGGAACATCGTCTCGCTGGAAGTATCCGCCGCCTTCGCGGCGGGGATGGTCATGCGCATCCTGGCCGGCGAGCCGGCGGCGGAGATCCCCGTGGTGACCGAAAGCCCGAACAGCTATGTGTTCGACTACGCCGTGATGCAGAAGTTCGGCATCAGCCGCAGCCAGATACCGGCCGGGGCCGAGGTGCTCAACTATGTGCCCACCTTTGCCGAAAAGCACGGCCGCGTGGTCACGGTCACCATTGTGGTAACGCTGGCGGTGTGCGCGCTGCTGATCGCGTTTTTGCGCGTGCTGTCCATACGGCGCACCAACGAAGTGCTCACCCGCAAAAACGAGGAACTGGCCGAAGCCATCGCCGAAGCCGAACGGGCCAACCAGGCCAAGGGCCGCTTTTTGTCCGACATCAGCCACGAGCTGCGCACGCCGCTGAGCGCCATTGTGAGCATTACCACGCTGGCGCGGCAGTACCTGTACGAGCCGCAGCGTGTGGAGGACTACCTGGATAAGATCGACGGGGCGTCGCACGTGCTGCTGGGCATCATCAACGATGTGCTGGATATGTCCGCCATCGAAAACGAAAAGGTCAAGCTGGTGCGGGAGCCGTTTTCGCTGGATACGCTGCTGGGCAACCTGCACGCGCTGTATTTCAGCCAGTGCCAGGCCCGCGGCATCCAGTTTGAGGTGTCATCCAATGGCGTTACCGAACGGGAGCTGGTGGGCGACGCGCTGCGGGTCAGCCAGATCTTGATGAATCTGGTGTCCAATGCGTGCAAGTTTACCCCGGCCGGCGGCTCGGTATGGGTCACAGCGGAACAGACGGTGTGCCGCGGCGGGCAGGTGCAGCTGCGCTTTACCGTGGCCGACACCGGCTGCGGCATCAGCCAGGAGATGCAGCAGCGCATGTTCCGCCCCTTTGAGCAGGAAAGCGCTGAGGTGACGCACCGGTACGGGGGCAGCGGGCTGGGGCTGGCCATCAGCAAAAGTCTGGTGGATCTGATGCAGGGCTCCATCCGCTGTATCTCCGAAAAAGGGCAGGGAGCCACCTTTATTGTGGAGCTGCCGTTTGCCTGCGCGGCGCCGGCCGAGGCCGGGCCGTTCCGGCTGCTGCGGGCGCTGGTGGTGGACAACGACCTGCGCACCCGCACCCAGACCGACAGCCTGCTGACCCACCTGGGCGTTGCCTACGATGAAGCCGACGAAAAGCAGGCCCTTGGCATGCTCACGGCGGCCCGGGCCGAGGGCCGCCCGTACGACGTGTGCTTTGTAAGCTGGAAAGCGTCCGGGCTGGACGGTTTGGAGGTGACCCGCAGTATCCGGCGGCTGTATGACCAACAACAGCTTCAGATCGTTGCGCTGGCGGCGGAGGTGGAGGCCGTCCGCGCACAGGCTGGGGCGGCCGGCGCCGATTGGTTTTTGGCGCAGCCGCCCGAGCAGGCTGCGGCCGTGCAGATCCTGCTGCAGATCGCCGGGCAGGTGCGTGAGCGTAAAAATGCGGCAGAGGATGCCTGCGATTTTTCGGGCCGCCGTGTGCTGATGGCCGAGGACGAGAGCCTGAGCGCCGAGATCGCCCTGGAACTGCTGCACATGCTGCATCTGGAGGTCGACCGGGCCGAAAACGGCGAGCAGGCGGTGGAACTGTTTGCCGCCTCGGTGCCCGGCACCTACGACGCCATCCTGATGGATGTGCAAATGCCCCTGATGGACGGCTACGAGGCTGCCCGGGCCATCCGTATTTCGGGCCACCCGCAGGCCAAAACCATCCCTATCCTTGCGGTGACGGCCAATGCCTTTGCCCAGGATCTGGCGGCGGCGCTGGCCTCGGGCATGAACGATTCCATCACCAAGCCCATCGACCAGAACATGCTGCGCCAGATGCTGGCGCGCTACATCCCGAACGACTGAACGCAAACAAGCGGCCGGTGCGGAAAACTCCGCACCGGCCGCTTGAGGTTTGGCTCAAAGCCGGTCATTCGGCGCACAGCGCCAGAAATTCCTCGATGATCGCAAGCCCCACCGGCCCGCTTTTTTCAGGGTGGAACTGGGTACCCAACACATTGCCGCTGCGGGCCGCCGCGCACACGCGCCGGCCGCCGTATACCGTGTCGGCCAGGCGGTGGGCGGGGTGGGCGGGCTTTGCCTCAAACGAGTGCACAAAGTAGCATTCCTGCCCGGGGACCACCCGGGCAAGGGCTGTGCCCGCAAAGTCTGCCGGCGCCCCCGCAAAGCCGGGCAGAGGGGGCGCGCCCGCCGCGCTGGCAGCCGGGCAGGCCGCCCCGGCGGGCCACAGCGGCCGCCAGCCGAGGTTGGGTCCCCGCTGGGCGGCGCCGGCCGCGTCCAGCGGGGGAGGCGGGTCACCCCGCCCGGGGCCGGCGTGCGCTGGGCGGCCTTTTCGCGGAGCGGTCCGGGCAGGCCCAGCGCTTCCAGCCCGCGCATGCCGTCCTCAAAGGCGCCCACGCCGGGCAGCACCAGCGCCCTGGCCGCCAGCACGTCCTGCGCGCTGCCGGTGACCTCCACCTGCGCGCCGAAATGCTCCAGCGCGCGCCGCACGCTCAGCAGGTTGCTCAGCCCATAGTTGATCACCGTGATCTTCATACGCGCACCTCCACACCGGCGGCCCGGATCTCCGCCTTCAGCTCCTGTACGGTGGCCTTGTTGTAGTGCAGCACGGCGGCGCAGGCCACCGCGTCCGCCCCGGCTCTGGCCGCGTCCACAATGTCGTCGGCGCAGCCTACGCCCCCACCGCAGATCACCGGGATGCTCACCGCCCGGGTCACAGCTTCGATCAGCTCCAGATCCATGCCGCGCTGCAGCCCTTCGCAGTCCACGCTCATCAGCAGAATTTCGCCCGCGCCCAGCGCTTCGCCGCGTTTGGCCCACTCGATCACGTCCAGCCCGGAGTGCTGGCGGCCGTTGTCGTAGTAGGCCTCCCACCGGCCGGCCTGGGTGCGGCTCTTTTTGGCCTGAATGCTCAGCACCATGCACTGGCTGCCGAACGCGTTGGCCACCTCGGTGATCAGTTCCGGCCGCTTGATGGCCGCCGTGTTGATGGCCGCCTTGTCCGCGCCCATCGAGAGGATACTGCGCACATCCTCCACGCTGCGCAGCCCGCCGCCCACCGTTACCGGGATGAACACCTCGTCGCTGGTGCGGCGCACAATGTCCGAAAGATTGTTGCGGTTGTACAGGCTGGCCACGATGTCAATGTACAAAAGCTCGTCGATGCCGGCCTCGTAATAGCGCTTGGCAAAGCCGTTGGGGTCGCCCAGCTTGCGCAGCCCCTCCAGCTGGATGCCCTTTACCAGGTTCACGTCCTTCACGTCCAGCCGGGCGATCAGGCGGATCTTTTTTTCAGCCATAGCATTCCCTTTCCTTTACCGTCACAAAAGCCGCGCGCCGCACGGCAGGCGGTGCGCGGCAGGGGGTCAGCGGTCGTGCTTGGCGCCCTTGGGGTCGCCCCAGAGCACCTCGCTGTCGCCCTCGTAGGGGGTGTGGCGCAGCTTCCACAGGCCGTCCTCCCACTTCCAGATGTGGGGGCTGCGGAACCGGTCGGCCAGGTGCATAAAGTATTCCCTATCCATTTTGGGTTGCTCGAAGCACTTGTACGCCTCGGGGAAGTGCAGCTTGTCGATGGACAGATACTCCATGATCTCCTTTTCAAAGCGGTCGGGGTATTCGCCGTCGAACTTTTTGCACAGCGCCTTGGCCTCGTCCAGCGTGATCTCGTCGTTGCGGATCTCCTGCGCGGCATCGTAGGTGGTGCGGCCGATGCCGTATTTGATATAGGTGGTGTAATAGAAGAAATCATCGATCTTGTCGTCGATGGAGTTGTACTTGGAATAGGTGCCCTGGGTGCGCTCGGGGCTGGGGCGGAAGCCGCCGTGCTCCACCGCGTAGTAGTACGCCCCCTGCGGGTGCCATTTTTCGTAGTAGCCCAGGTAGCGCACCTGCACATGGTTCTTTTCCAGGTCGGAGGTCTCGCTGGGCAGGTAGATGGCCAGGTCGGCCTTATCCACCTTGTAGTCCTCCTCCAACTGGCGCAGGCTCACGCCGCCCAAAAAGATGTGGTCGTAGTCGTTCACCGCAAAGAAATGGGCATCGCGCAGCGCGGAGTTGTTGTCGGCGATGGGGTTGCCGAACTCGGCCGCGTTTTCGCCGTAGAACACCAGCGGGATGCCGAACTTGGCGGCCATCTTGGGCGCCAGCTGCTTTTGCCCCAGAATAAACGGCTGGAACGGGTGGAACAGGTTTTCGGTGGCCAGGCGGGTCAGCAGGCGGTGGGTCTGGCCGTTGGGGGTGCACAGGTAGTTGTCGAACCCGGCATGGATCCAGGCCTGCATGTTCTCCCACCCCCAGGGGGTGTAGATGTGGGGCGCCCAGGTCACGGTCAGCGGGTGCATGCCGTATTTGTATTTCAGCAGGTGGGCGGCGTAAAAGCTGTCCTTGCCGCCCGAACCGGGCACCAGGCAGTCGTAGCTGCCGTCGTTTTTGCGGTACTGGTCGCACAGCTCGCGCAGCTCTTTTTCGCGCAGGGCCCAGTCGATGTGGCCGTTGGCCTTGTTGTGGCAGGCGTGGCAGGCGTCGCACACGCCGTCGTCCTGGATCTTCATGCTCTTTTTGATGGAATGAATGGTGTGCTCAAACTCGTAGCAGCTGTTGGGCTTCTGGTTCGACATGACGCATTCCTTGCAGAATTGCACATGCCGCGGCAGGCCGTAGTAGACCTCCAGCTGATCCTCGGGGATATCGGGGGCGTATTTGGAATAATCGATCTCGACGTAACGCGGCAGTGGTTGCATGGTGATGACCTCGCTTTTATCAGTTGTTGTTTTATGTTTGGCAAATTAGCAGTGCAAACCGCCTGCGGGGCCACGTGCCGCCCGCAAGCAGCAAAAAACGGCGCTTTGGACAGGATGCTCCCTTGTCCAAAGCGCCGTTGCTTTGGCCCGATTATAACACGCGCCCGCCCGTAATGCAAGCGCTGTGCGGAAAAACCCGCCCGTCCGGCCGGTTTCATTGACAATTCCACGGCGCGGTGCTACCATAAAGCTGTTTGCCTTATGCGGACAGATGCTCAAAACAGCGGCCCGGCCGGGCAAAGGAGGAAAACGCATGGAGCAGCAAAGCAAACCCCAAAAAAAGCATACGGCGGCAGCCCTGTTGTGGCGCTTCATGCGCGGCAGCCGGGCCTGCTTTGCGGGCGGCGCGCTGGCCACGGTGGGCGTGACGCTGCTGGATCTGCTGCGCCCGCAGATCATCCGCGTTACCATCGACGCTGTGCTGGGCGAGGAGAGCGCCAGCCTGCCGCGCACGGCCGCCGCTGTGCTGGAACTGCTGGGCGGGCGGGAAGTGCTGCGCGCCCACCTGTGGCTGGCGGCGCTGGCGGTCATCGCGGTGGCGCTGCTGGCCGCGGTGTGCAAATACCTGGCCACCTGGTTCAATACCAAAGCGGCCGAAACGCTGGTGCAGACCATGCGCAACGCCCTGTTTGACCATATCCAGCACCTGCCCTTTGCGTGGCACATGCAAAACCAGACCGGCGATATCATTCAGCGCTGCACCACCGACGTGGAAAACACCAAGCAGTTTGTCAGCGAGCAGCTGGTCAACGTGTTCCGCATCGTGGTGCTGCTGGTGCTGTCGCTGGCGTTCATGCTGTCGATGAACGTAAAGCTGACGCTGGCTGCGGCGGTGCTGTTCCCGGTGATCATCCTGTTTTCGCTGCTGTTCCACAGCCGGATGAGCGGGCTGTACCAGGAATGCGACGAAAACGAGGGCCTGCTTTCCACCTATGCGCAGGAAAACCTGACCGGCGCGCGGGTGGTGCGGGCGTTCGGCCGCGAACAATACGAGAAAGACCGCTTTGAAAAACAGAACAATGTGTATACCGACACCTGGATGAAGCTGTGCCGGCTGCTTTCGGCCTTTTGGGGCACGGGCGATGTGCTTTCGGGGCTGCAGGTGCTGGTGATGCTGGTGTACGGCACGGCCCTGTGCGTGGGCGGTGAGCTGACCAGCGGCGAGCTGGTGGCCTTTATCAGCTACAACGCCATGCTGATGTGGCCGGTGCGCACGCTGGGCCGCATGATCGCCGACCTGAGCAAGACCGGCGTGGCGCTGGGCCGCATTGACTATATTCTGGCCTCGCCCGTGGAGGCGGACGCGCCCGGCGCGCTGACCCCGCCCATGGACCGGGATATCTGCTTTGAGCATGTGCGCTTTGGCTACGGCCCGGCGGACGCTGCCCCCGTGCTGGACGATGTGAGCTTTACCATCCCCGCCCATACCACCATCGGCATTCTGGGCGGCACGGGCAGCGGCAAAAGCACGCTGATGCACCTGCTCAACCGGCTGTACGAGCTGCCCGAGGGCTGCGGCCGCATCACCATCGGCGGCGTGCCCGTGGGCCAGATCAAGGCCGGCTGGCTGCGCAGCCACATCGGCATGGTGCTGCAGGAGCCGTTTTTGTTCTCGCGCACCATCGGGGAGAACATTGGCATCGCCCGCGACGGCCTGACCGAGGAAGAACTGCGCGCCGCCGCCCGCACCGCCTGCCTGGACGACGCCGTGCAGGAGTTTGCCCAGGGATACGATACCATGGTGGGCGAGCGGGGCGTGACCCTTTCGGGCGGGCAGAAGCAGCGGGTGGCCATTGCCCGCACGCTGACGCAGCAAACGCCCATCCTGGTATTTGACGATTCGCTTTCGGCCGTGGACGCCGAGACCGACGCGAAGATCCGCGCCGGGCTGCGCGCTGCCCAGGGCAACGCCACCGTGGTGCTGATCTCGCACCGGGTTACCACCCTGATGCACGCGGACCAGATCCTGGTGCTGGACAAGGGCCGCGTGGCCCAGCTGGGCACTCACCGGCAGCTTTTGGCGCAGCCGGGCATTTACCGCGAGATCTACAACATTCAGCAGCAGAACGCCGGGGAGGTGACGGTATGACCCAGCGGCAAACAAAACAGGCGGCCGGGCCGCGCCTGTCCTGGTTCGGCCTGCCGAAGCTGGCGCCCTATCTGCGGCCGTACCGCGGCGTGTTCGTGACCATGCTGGCCATGGGCTTTCTGGGCAGTGCGGGCGACGTGATCCTGCCGCTGTTCCAGCAGTACGCGCTGGATACCTTTGTGGCCGGGCAGACATTGCGCGGCGTGGGGGTGTTTGCGGCCGTTTACATCGCCGTGCTGGCGGTGCAGGTGGTGCTGAACACGTTGGCGGCCTACCGGGCCTGCGAGGCCGAAATGTACATTGGGCGCGATCTGCGCCGCGCGGCGTTCAACCACCTGCAAACGCTGTCGCTGGCCTACTTCAACGCCAACAGCGTGGGCTACATCCACGCCCGCGTGATGAGCGATACCGAGCGCATCGGCGGCATGCTGGCGTGGGGCTGCATGGACAGCGTGTGGCATGGCTCCTACATCGTGGGCGCGGGGGCCGGCATGCTGCTCCACACCTGGACGCTGGCGCTGGGGGTGCCTGTGCCGGCGCCGGTGGTGGCGGGGGCTTCGGCCTATTTCCAAAAAAAGCTGCTGGCGCTCAACCGCCGCGTGCGCGAGATCAACTCCCGCATCACCGGGGGCTTCAACGAGGGTATTACCGGCGCAAAGACCACGAAGACTTTGGTCATTGAGGAGAAAATGCAGGCCGGCTTTGAAACAACCACCCGCGAAATGCACGCCGCGGCCGTGCGCGCGGGCCGGGTGCGGGCGGCGTTCCAGTCGGCCATCAGCTTTTCGGCGGCGCTGGCGCTGGCTTTGGTGCTGTGGCGCGGCGGCCTGCTCACGCTGGAGGGCGTGCTGACGGTGGGCACGCTGTCGGTGTTCATGTCCTACGCGCAGGGGCTGATGGAGCCGATCCAGTGGATCGTGAACGTGCTGGCGAACCTGGCTACCATTCAGGTGAACATCGAACGGTTCGACAAGCTGATGCGCACCGAGCCCAACGTGCAGGACGCCCCCGAGGTGATCGCTGCCTACGGCGACTGCTTTGACCCCAAGCTCGAAAACTGGGAGCCGCTGCACGGCGACGTGGAGTTTGAGCATGTGACCTTCCGCTACCCGGACGGCGAGGAGACCGTGCTGGAGGACTTCTGCCTGAAGGTGCCGCAGGGCACCAACGTGGCCATTGTGGGCGAGACCGGCGCGGGCAAGTCCACGCTGGTCAACCTGGCCTGCCGCTTTTTTGAGCCCACCGAGGGCCGGGTGCTGATCGACGGCGTGGACGTGCGTGCGCGCAGCCAACTGTGGCTGCACCGGCACATCGGCTATGTGCTGCAAACGCCGCACCTGTTTTCGGGCACCGTGCTGGAAAATTTGAGATACGGAAACCCCAATGCCACCATGGAGCAGATCGAAGCGGCGGTGCGGGCCGTGCACGCCGAAGAAATGATCGCCCGCATGCCCAAGGGCTACGACAGCGATGTGGGCGAGGGTGGCGACCTGCTTTCCACCGGCGAAAAGCAGCTGCTCAGCTTTGCCCGCGCCATTCTGGCCGACCCGCGCATTTTTGTGCTGGACGAGGCCACCAGCAGCGTGGACACCCGCACCGAGCAGGCCATCCAGCAGGCGATAGAAACGCTGATGCAGGGCCGCACCAGCTTTGTTATCGCCCACCGGCTTTCCACCATCCGCCACGCGGATGTGATCCTGGTGGTGCAGGACGGCCGCATCGTGGAGCGCGGCACCCACAGCGAGCTGCTGGCCCAAAAGGGCTATTACCATAAGCTGTATACCCGCCAATATGAGGAGCAGCTTTCGGCGCAGGTGCTGCGCTGACCGGCCGCACTGCCCGCTGGGGGGGCGCAAAACAAAAAGGGCGATGCGCCGTATATCCGGATGCACGTAAACAGTGGATCCTCCGCATGGTGTTGACCATGCGAAGGATCATTTTCTGCACGTTCTTCAAATCTGCCGCGGCGAGTCCATCAGGGATAACCGCTTCAGCGCCGCAAGGGACGCGGCCATCCTGACGGGACAAGGCGCCGCGCCAATCTCAATCAGTCGGCCTCT
>CAMFSB010000044.1 GCA_945982465.1 uncultured Faecalibacterium sp.
CCGCCGCAAAGCCCGTAGACTCCTCGGCAAGCTGCACCTTCTGCTGGCCGGGCAGCATATCCGTCAGGATGCGATGAATCGCCAGATCCGAATAGCGGCGGATCGGGCTGGTGAAATGGGCGTAGTCCTTCAGCACCAGACCGTAATGGCCTTTCGGCTTATCTTCGTAATGGGCTTTTGCCATGCAGCGCAGCATCCCGGTGTGGATGATCTTTTCGTACGGGGTGCCGCGGGTGCCCTCCAAAATAGCGGAAAGTTCCTTGGGCGTGGGCACATTCTGCGCAAAGTGATCGTTGATGCCGCAGCTCTGCAAAAGCTGGTGCAGCCGGTCCAGCTTTTCGCCGTTGGGCTGCTCGTGCACACGGTAGACAAACGGCGATTGCCGCACACGGGCAAAATGGGCGGCGCACTGGTTTGCCAGCAGCATGAACTCCTCGATCATGGCTTCGCTTTCGCCCTGCACGCGCTTTTTCACATCGATGCAGCGGCCTTCCTCGTCCAGGATCAGCTTGCATTCGCCGCTTTCGATGTCCATGCAGCCGCGCTGCCGGCGCAGTTCTGCCCGCAGGCGGTACAGTTTGCGCATCGCGGGCAACTGGGCAGCCACCTCAGCGTATTTGTACTTCATCTCGGCATCCGCCGTGCCGGCCAGCAGGGCGTTGATCTCGCTGTACACGCCCTTGACCCGGCTGTAGATCACGCTTTTGACAAAGCGGTAATCCTGCAGTTCGCCGTTTTTATCCAGCCGCATCAGGCACGAGAACGCCAGGCGCAGCTGGTGCTCGTTCAAACTGCAGATGCCGTTGGAAAGCTGCCGCGGCAGCATGGGCACCACCTGATCGGCGTAATATACGCTGGTACCGCGGCGGAACGCCTCTTTGTCCAGCTCGCTGCCGGCTTTGACATAATAGCTCACGTCCGCGATGTGCACGCCCAGTTCAAAGCCGTCGGCCGTTTCGTTCACGCTGATAGCGTCGTCGATGTCCTTGGTCTCGGCGCTGTCAATAGTAAAGATAGGCAGTGTGCGCAGGTCGATACGGCCTGCAAGGTCACTTTCGCGTACAACCGCGCCCTCCAGCCGCTTGGCCTCGGCCTTGACCTTTTCGGGGAAGTGGCGCGAAACGCCCTGGGCATACAGCAGCGCGCGGGCGCACTGGCGGGCTTCGTCCGCGCTGCCAAAGCGCATTGCCACCCCTACCTTGTGGTCAGCCTGGCTGGTGCCGCGCAGCAAAATCTCCACCGCCACCTTTTCGCCGTCGCGCGCGCCGCCGTCGCAGTCTTTGGCGATGGGCATGGCCAGCGCCGGGCAGTCGTCGGGCACAAACTGCAGCCTGCCCTCAATGCGGCGGGCCGTGCCCACAAAGCTGTTGTTCTGTTCCAGCACGGCAACGACCTCGCCCTCGTCGCTGCCCTCCACGCGGGGATGGTCGAACTTTTCCACCAGGACCTTATCCCCGGGCATGGCGCCTTTCAGGCTGCGACCGGGGATAAAAATATCGCCGGCCTGGTCCTCACGCATGGCAAAGCCAAAGGTCTTGCCCAGCTTTGTGATGCTGCACGGGATGACCCGGTCGGCACGGCCGCTGCGCACCGTAAAAAACACGCCCTTGCGCTGGCAAACCACGCCGTTGCGCACCAGCATGTCCAGCGCCTCCATCACCTTGCGGTCAGCGCCTTTATCGCCCCCGAGCTTCTTTTTCAGGTCCTTGACAGTGCAGGGCTCTTGCTCGATGACGTACTCAACTTTCTCGCGAATCGACATAAAATTTCCTTTTCCTCTCTTCCGCTGCGCTCTCCGGCGGGGCGCAGGTTCCTGCCGTTTGCCGGGGCGTCTGCCCGGCGCAGCGCTCCCCTGCCAGTATGGGCAAAGCAGCGCATAAAAACAGCCCCGCGGACAAGCTGCGGGGCTTTGGGTAAAGCAGAACTCAGCCCAGCCGTACGCTGAGCGTGCAGGCCACCAGTACCACAACAAAGAGCACGATGGCCGTATATTTGGTCAGCCGGGCCAGCCAGAGATCCTCCTGACGCACGCGGGAGCCGCCCATGGGCGAATTGCTGCCCATGATCGCACCCGACAGGCCCTGGCCCTTGGTGTGCTGGGTCATGGTGAACACAAGGATCAGAATGGACGCGACCGCCACGATCACGCCGCCGATGATTTCCGGGATAGTCATATTTCAATACGCTCCTTCACGCAAATTGGGCAAACGAATACGAGTAATATTGTACCATAGCAAGGGGCGGAATGCAAGCGTTCCGCCGCAAAAACGCTGGGCTGCGGGCGGGTTTTGGCGCATTTTGGCCGCAGTGCCCCGGGCAAGCCCCGCTGTTGGGGGGCTGGAGCCTCCGCGGTCAGAATGTAAGCGGCGGGCTGACCTCATTGCGGCGCTGGGCCTGCACGATGCAGTCGCCCGCCGGCACAACGCCCGCTGCGGCCAGCGTGTTGAACACGGTTTGCAGCGCGCGCTGCGGGGTGTTGTTCTCCTGCGAAAGATGGCACAGCGCAAACTTTTTGCACCCCTCCTGGATCAGCTCCAGCAGCTTGGCCGCGCACTCATCGTTGGAAAGATGGCCGCGCGGGCTTTCGATGCGCGCGCGCAGATAGTACGGGTACGGCCCTGTGCGCAGCATGTGCAGGTCGTAGTTGCTTTCCAGCGCGACCAGGTCGCAGCCCGAAAGCGCCGCGTGCACCGACGGCGTAAGCACGCCCAGGTCAGTGGCGATGGCCATGGTGCGGCCGTCCGGGGTATGGACGCGGTAGCCCACGCAGGGCACGTCGTGGCTGGTGGCAAAAGCCGTTACGCCAAACGCGCCCACGTCCTCTTCCCTGCCGCTGAGCGTGTACAGGTCTGCCCCCGGCGGCACCAGGCCGTTTTGCTCCAGCATATCCAGCGTATCGGCCGCGCCGTACACCGGCATGGGGTATTTGCGCAGAAACACCGCCAGCCCCTTGACATGGTCGCTGTGCTCGTGGGTGACCAGGATGCCGTCGCAGTCCGTCAGGGCAAGGCCCAGTGTTTTCAAGCCCTCCACCGTGGTGCGGCAGCTTTTGCCCATATCCACCAACAGGTACTTTTCACCGCAGCGGATGACGCTGCAGTTCCCGGACGAGCCGGAATAGAGTGAGATAAATTCAGCCATGCAGGCCCTCCTGTGTGCGTCTGGCCGCCGCCTTTCCGGAAAAAAGGCCGCATCCAACGGATGCAGCCTTTGGAATACCGGGTCAAAAACGCCCTTACAGCGCCTGGCTCAGCGCAGCCGGATGGGTTTCGATGCGGGTGATCTGCGCGCCCAGCGCCTGCAGCTTTTCGACAATGTTCTCGTAGCCGCGCTCGATATGCTGGATCTCGCTGATCTCGCTGGTGCCGTTCGCCATCAGGGCGGCAACCACCAGCGCGGCGCCGGCGCGCAGGTCGCTGGCGCGCAGCGGGGCCGGCTGCAGCTTTTCCACCCCTTCGATCACGGCGATCTGGCCGTCCACCTGGATGTTCGCGCCCATCCGGGCCAGCTCGTCCACATAGCGGAAGCGGTTGTCCCAGATGCCCTCGGTGACCGTGCTGGTGCCCTTGGCCACGCTGAGCATCACGCTCATCAGCGGCTGCATATCCGTGGGGAAGCCCGGGTGCGGCATGGTGTTGATCTTGAGAGGGTGCAGCTCGCCGGTGCGGGACACCCGCACCGCGTCATCAAACTCCTCGATCACGGCGCCTGCACGTTCCAGCTTGACGGTGATCGGCTCCAGGTGCTTGGGGATCACATTTTTCACCAGCACATTGCCGCCCGTTGCCGCGGCCGCCACCATATAGCTGCCGGCCTCGATCTGGTCGGGGATGATGCTGTAATCGCAGCCGTGCATCTGCGCCACGCCGCGCACCTTGATCACATCGGTGCCCGCGCCGCGCACATCCGCGCCGCACATGTTCAAAAAGTTGGCCAGATCGACCACATGCGGCTCTTTGGCGCAGTTTTCCAGCACGGTCTGCCCCTCGGCCAGCACGGCCGACAGCATGCCGTTCATGGTGGCGCCCACGCTGACCTTGTCAAAGAAGATATGGGCGGCGGTCAGCTTCTGCGCGCGCACGCTGATCATGCCGTAGTCCACGCTGTCTACCGCGCCCAGCGCGCTGAACGCCTTAAGGTGCTGGTCGATGGGGCGCGGGCCCAGGTTGCAGCCGCCCGGCATCGCCACCTGTGCCCGGCCAAAGCGGGACAGCAGCGCGCCCAGAAAATAGTAGCTGGCACGCATCTGACGGCTCAGCTCGTCCGGCACCTCCGTGCCGGTGAGGTGGGTCGTGTCGATCTCATACGTGTTGCGGTCCAGCATCCGGATCTGCGCACCCAGCGCGTGCAGGATCTCAAGGCTGACGTTTACATCGCGGATGCAGGGCAGGTTTTCGATGACACATTTGCCCGAAGCCAGGATGGTGGCAGGCAGGATCGCCACCGCCGCGTTTTTTGCGCCGGAGATCGTGACTTCGCCTTCCAGCGGCGTTCCGCCTTTTATAACAAATTTCTCCAAAATCATTAACTCCTTCGTGGGGTTCAAGGCACAGCACAGCCCGGCAGCAGGATGCCGGCGTTACGCGCCTGTGGACGGTGCGGCGGGCAACACAAATACACCGTGGTCCTCCGCAGTAACCTTATTATACACAAAGCACACAAAAAAGCAAAGCCTGATTCGTTCCCGAGCCGCCAATTCTTCTTTTAGTATTCGCAGAAAAACTGGTATTATCGCACGGCGGGCCGTGTTTTCGCCCGTTTTGCGGCCGGATCGGCTGCCCGCGCCGTTTATTCGCGGGTGTCGGCGGCAATGAGCTTTCGCTTCCAGCGGCCCGTGCGCAGGTACACCAGCGTGACCACGATCTGCACCACGCTGGCCGCCGGCGCGGCCAGGCCGATCATAAACAGCGTAACGCCCGCCACGCGGCTGAGCACATAGGTCACCGGGATGCGCACCGCAAACGCGCCCAGCAGGTTGGTCACCATGCTGAAGCCCGCGCAGCCGCAGCCGGCCAAAAAGCCGTTCATGCAGAACACCGCGCAGGTCAGCAGCACGTCAAAGCTGTACGCCCGCACATACAGGCCGGTCATTTCGACCACAGCGGCGTCGGACGAAAACAGCCCGGGCAGCAGCGTGGGGGCGGTGTTGCACAGCAGCACAAAGCAGACGCCCCACACAGCCGTGATGCCGGCGGCGTACCACATGCTGCGGCTGGCGCGGCCGGGCTTGCCGGCGCCCACATTCTGCGCCGTGAACACCTGCACCGCCTGGCTGAACGCGCTTTGCGGCAAAAAGGCAAAACCGGTGATCTTGTCGCCCACGCCCATGGCGGCGCTGGCGGTCACGCCCATGGCGTTGATGATGGCCGTGATGAACAAAAACGACAGGTTGATCATAATGCTCTGCACGGCCAGCGGTACGCCCAGCTGGAACAGCTTGCGGGTGAGTTTGCCGTCAAAACGGATATTTGCCCGGGAAAACGGCACCCCAATGCCCCGTTTTGCCAAAAAGACCAGGCTGATCAAAAAGCTGACGCCCTGCGCCGTGACCGTGGCAATGGCCACGCCCGCCGCGCCCATCTGCAGCGCGCCGGTAAGCAAAAGGTCGCCCGCAATGTTGACACAGCAGGCCACCAGCACGAACATCAGCGGGCTTTTGCTGTCGCCCATGCCGCGCAGCACGGCGCACACCGCGTTGTAGCCCACGATCAGCGGGATGCCGCAGCTGCAGATCAGCGTATACAGCCGCGCCTGCGGCATGGCCTCGGCCGGGACGTTCAGCGCCGTAAGAATGGCCGGATGCAGCAGCACCATCACCGCGGCAAAAAAGACCGACATGCACACGAACACCGGGATCGAGCCGCCGATGACCTGCGCCACGTTTTTTTCGTCCCGAGCGCCCAGATACTGGCCGATCAGCACCGTGGCCGCCGTGGTAAAGCCGGCGATCAGGTAGGTCGCCAGCATCAGCACCTGGCTGCCGGTGGCCACAGCCGAAACGCCCGCCGTACTGCCAAAGTTGCCGATGACCAACACATCCACCGTGCCGTATAGCGTTTGCAGCAGCAGCGACAAAAACATGGGCACTGCAAAACCCACCAGCCCGGGCAGAACCGGGCCATCGGTCAGCGATCTTCCGCCTGCCTGTTGCCCCATAAACTTCCTCCTCTTGCACACGATCCCACACACGAGCCGCACAAAAAAGACGGCTGACACGGTTTCGCATCAGCCATCTGATCCGGCGCCTTCGGTTCGGGTCTCCCCTGCGATGACCGCGGTACAATATAGCACAGCTTTTTGCCAAATGCAAGCCCGGCTGTTACCAGATGCGCTCCTCCCGCGGCTGCTCTTTCAGCGTGCCGCTTTGATAGGCGCGCACCAACGCTTTCAGATCCTCGACCTTTTCGCGCAGGGCCACGCCTTCATCGGTATCCTCCACGCGAACGCGCTTGCGGCTGCGGTCCACGATGTCCACGCGGGAGAGGATATCCTGATTTTCGCGGATGGCTTTCTGCGCGCTTTCAAAGGGCTGGTGGGTGCGCAGGCTCATGCCGCGGCTGGACGACACCAGCGTGTACCCGGCAATGCCGGTTTTTTCGTGGTAGGCGCGGCAGAAGCCGCCGTCGATCACCAAGAGAAGACCGCCGCCCTTGATGGGGCTTTCGCCGTTTTTCTCCTGCACCGGCACATGGCCGTTGACGATGTGGCATTCGCCGGCAGTAAGGCCGAACTCGGCCAGAATGCGGCGGCAGACCGTCTCGTCGTTGTACCAGGTGTAATAGGGGTCCTTGATCTCCTTATGGGTGGCAGGGTCGGAGATGTACAGCCGCTCAAAGGTGGTCATGGCGCTGCGGCCGAACAGCGGCGACAGCTTGCCGCACCACAGATACCACAAAAAGTCCTGCCCGCTTTGGCGCTCGGCGCTGCCCTCGGGCGCAAACTAACCCCGCCGGGCGCGGGCGTCGCAGTAATCCAGCCGCGCGCGGCCACTGTAGCTTTTGCCCTCAAAGGTTTCGGCGGCAAACGCGCCGGTTTCGGTCAGCGGCACGGCGCCGTGGTACAAAAGGTTGCCGTTTTCGGTGTGGTACACCCCGCCCTTGGCGTACAGAAACGCGATGTGCCGCTGCAGCTTTTCGCTGTTGCGGAAGGAATCCACCAGACGGTCCAGCACCTTCTGCTCCTCGGCAGTCAGCTTAGCGGGGTCGGCCGGGTCCACCGTGGGGAACGAACGGTCCCGCAGTGGATAGACCTTGCCGTTGTATTCCACTGTGCCCGCCTGATAGTCGATGTGCCGCAGAAAATCCCGCCCGGCCATTTTGAAGTCCGGGTTGCGGTCGATCATCCGGCATTCCAACTTGAACATCATGATGGTGATGGCCTTGTGCATCACCGCGCAGCGGTGCACCGCGCCCGCCGTATGGGTGCCGCGCGCCTCGTCCACATGGGGCATCCACAGCGTCAGGTCATCGCCGCTGTAATACTGCTCGGCAAAACGCAGCAGGTGCCGCAGGTTGATGCCGTAGTGATCCTCCAGCATGCCGTGGTTATGGTACGACAGCGTGGTTTTCATGACCGTGCAGATGCACAGCGGGCTGCCGGCGGCCGCCCCCATCCACACCACATCGTGGTTGCCCCACTGGATATCCACGTTGTTGTGCTCCATCAGCCGGTCCAGGATCACATCCGGCCGGGGGCCGCGGTCGAACAAATCGCCCACCACATGCAGCCGGTCCACCGCCAGGCGCTTGATCAACTGGCACAGGCGGATAATAAACGGCTCGGCGCGGCCGTTTTCGATGATGCTGCCCACGATCTGGCCGTAATACTGGGTTTTGTTGTGGTCCTCAAAATGGGCGTGCAGCAGCTCGTCCAGGATATAGCCGCAGCTGACCGGCAGGCACTTGCGCACATAGTCCCGCGTGTGCTTGGATGAGACCAGGCGGCAGATATCGATCAGCCGCAGCAGCGTAACACGGTACCATTCGGCCAGCGCCTTTTCGTCGGCGCACTGAGCCTTCAGGTAGGGCAGCTTTTCCACCGGATAATAGATCAGCGTAGCCAGGTCGGCGCGCTGGTCCTCGGGCACGGTTTTGCCCAGCACAGCGTCCACTTTTTCGCGGATGACACCGGAAGCCGAATTGAGGATATGTACAAACGCCTCGTTTTCGCCGTGCAGGTCGCTGATGAAGTGCTCAGTGCCTTTGGGCAGCTTCATCAGGGCCTGCAAGTTGATGATCTCGCTGGAAGCCGCCGCCTGATTGGGGTAATCGCGGCTGAGCAGCGCCAGATATTTCAGATTTCAGTCAGTTTGCTGGACACCGGACATCGCCCGTTCCTCCTTGCATGAAATTCTCTGGTAAAATTATAACACGAAGCGGCCGCGAAATGATATAATAAGAAGCACAAAAAAAGAAGCACTTTTTTCGACATCTTGAAAGCATAAAGGAACACAGCAGCCATGAAACCATCTGAATCCATCGCCATCCCGCAGCACTGCACCCTGTGCCCGCGGCGCTGCGGGGCCAACCGTGCCGCGGGCCGGCAGGGCTTTTGCGGCGCAGGCGGCACGCTGCGGGCAGCCCGCGCCGCCCTTCACTTTTGGGAGGAGCCGTGCATCAGCGGCAGCGAGGGCAGCGGCACAGTGTTTTTTTCCGGGTGCAGCCTGCAGTGCTGCTACTGCCAGAACTGGCCCATCAGCGCCGGGGGCCGCGGCAAAGAGATCACGGCCGAACGGCTGGCGGAGATCTTTTTGGAGCTGCAGGCCCAGGGCGCCAACAACATCAACCTGGTCACGCCCGGCCAGTGGCGGCCCTGGATCACCGCTGCGCTGGACCGGGCGCGGGCCGGGGGGCTTCATCTGCCCATTGTGTGCAACACCGGCGGCTACGAAACGGTGGAGAGCATTGCCGCGTGGGAGGGCTATGTGGATATCTGGCTGACCGACCTGAAATACCGTTCTCCCGCGCTGGCGGGCGAGCTTTCGGGCACGCCGGATTACTTTACTGTAGCCCGCGCCGCCATCGAGGCCATGCTGCGGCAGGCGGGCCGGCCCGTGTACGATGGCCGTGGCATCCTGCAAAAAGGTGTGATCGTGCGGCACCTGGCCCTGCCCGGCCATGTGGCCGACAGCTGTGCCGTGCTGGGACCGCTGGCCGCGGGGGACCGGGCGGCCCCGGGGTGCGGGGGCCGCCGCCGGGGGGGGCCGCGGGGGTATGGCGTGGGGGTGGTCCTGGCGTGGTGGGCCGGGGGCGGCGGCGGGGGGGCGGCGGGGGGGGGGGGGGGGGGGGTGGGGTGGGGGGGGGGGGGGGGGGGGGGGTGTGGGGGGGGGGTGGGGGGGGGGGGGGGGGGGGGGGGGGGGGTGGGGGGGGTGGGGGGGGGGGGGGTGGGGGGGGGGGGGGGGGGGGGGGGGGGGGGGGGGGGGGG
>CAMFSB010000045.1 GCA_945982465.1 uncultured Faecalibacterium sp.
CGGGCGGCAGACAGCCAGCCCCCTGCACGCTCCGCCCGGGAGGCGCCCACAACGCCGCCGACCAGCGCATCGGCCAGCTGGCCGTCCAGCGGGATGCCCTTGTCGATGTCCTTGCTGATGCCGCGGCCCACCGAAACGATCACATCCGCGCCGATCAGGTCGACCAGTTTATTGGCGGCCTTTTCCACGCTGAGCACTTCGGTCTGGATATCCGCGGCCGCCAGCTCAAACGCGGGTTTGATGATGGCGCAGGCCGCGGCCCGGGCCGCGTCAAAGGGCGCTTTTTTCATCACGCCGGGGCGCACGGTGCTCATCTGCGGGCGGAAGCGCGGGCAGATGATAGTGGCCATCAGGTGGCCGCCAAAGGCCGGGCGGGTCATCTTCAGGTTGCGGTCCTCCAGATCAAATTTCTGGCTGTCCACATCGATGGTGGAGCTTTCGCGCAAGAACTGGATGTACTTGCCGGTGTCGATGTCCAGATGGGTGGCGTCGGCGGTCAGGCCGGTGTGCAGGCGGGCCGCGCACCGGGGGCCCAGGTCGCGGCCGATGTTGGTCGCGCCGATCAGCAGCACCTCGGGCTTATAGGTGTTGACCATGTCGCACACCACCTTGGCGTATGCGTCAGTGGTATACTCCTTCAGCAGCGGGCTTTCGCACACCAGCACTTCGTCCGCGCCGTAGCCGCCCAGCTCCCGGGCAATGCCTTCCACATCATCGCCCAGCAACAGGCCGGTGACCCGGCAGCCCAGCTCGTCGGCCAGCTTGCGCGCCTCGCTGACCAGCTCAAAATCGGTGGGCATCAGCTTGCCCTGGCGCTGCTCGCAAAAGACCCAGACGCCTTTGTATTCACTAAAATCAGCCATAGTACGTTTCTCCTTTCGATCAGATCAGGTGCTTTGCGGCCAGCTTTGCCGCCAACTGGGCGGCCACGTCCTCGCCGCTGAGCATTTCGCCCGCACCCTTCTGGGGAGGAGTGAAGGACTTGAACACGTTGGTGGGCGAGCCTTTCAGACCGATGGTATCCACCTCGATCAGCGGGTCGTCCTTCAATGCCGGATAGTCGAACACCTCCAGGGGCTTGTCGTAGCAGGTAAAAATGTCCGGGATGTTCATGTAGCGGGGCTGGTTCAGCTCTTTGATGCAGGTCAACAGACAGGGGGTCTGCACTTTGACCATCATGTAGCCGTCCTCCAGCATGCGCTTGACCGTCAGGCTGGCGCCGTCTTTCTGGAGATCGGCCACATAGGTGACCTGGGGCAGGTGCAGCTTTTCGGCGATCTGGGGGCCGACCTGGGCGGTGTCGCCGTCGATGGCCTGCCGGCCGCAGAACACGATATCCTCGGGGCCGACGCCGATCTTGTTGACGGCCGCGGCCAAAATCTGGCTGGTGGCAAAGGTGTCGGAGCCGCCGAACTCGCGGCCGGAAACCAGCACCGCCTTATCCGCGCCGCGGGCCAGCAGCTCGCGCAGCATGCCCTCGGCCGGGGGCGGGCCCATGGTGACCACCACTACTTCGCAGCCGGTGGCGTCTTTCAGCTTAAGGGCGGCTTCCACCGCGTTCAGATCATCGGGGTTGGTAATAGTGGCCATGGAGGCACGGTCCAGCGTTCCGTCCGCTTTCACGGCGACCTTGCCGGAAGTATCGGGAACCTGCTTTACGCAAACGATCGCTTTCATTGTTGTTTCGTCCTCCTTACTTCAGCAGAGCGCCGGAAATGACCATCATCTGGACTTCGCTGGTGCCCTCGTAGATCTCGGTGATCTTGGCGTCGCGCATCATGCGCTCGATGGGATAATCGCGGGTATAGCCGTAGCCGCCGAACAACTGCAGGCAGCGGCGGGTCACGTCGCTGGCCGTGCGCGAGGCGATCAGCTTGGCCTCGGCGGCCTCCACGCTGTAGCGCACCTTGGCGCCGTCCATGGCCTGCTGCTTTTTCTGGGCGGCGCGGTACACCAGGTACTTGGCGGCGTCCACACGGGCCTGCATTTCAGCCAGCTCGAACTGGGTGTTCTGGAACTGGGCGATGGCGCGGCCGAACTGCTTGCGCTCCTTGACGTAGGCCACGGTCTCCTCAATGGCGCCCTCGGCGATGCCCAGCGCCTGGCTGGCAATGCCGATGCGGCCGCCGTCCAGCGTGGCCATGGCCAGCTGGAAGCCCTTGCCCTTAACACCCAGCAGGCGGTCTTTGGGAATGATGCAGTCCTCCAGGATCAGCTCGCAGGTGGAGCTGCCGCGGATGCCCATTTTGTCTTCGGGCTTGCCCACCGAGAAGCCCGGATCGGTGCGCTCCACGATAAACGCGCTGATCTCTTTGGTGGGGCGGCCCTTGCGGTCCTTGACAATGCCGGTGACCGCGATGATGATGAACACATCGGCGTAGCCCGCGTTGGTGATGAAGATCTTGGAGCCGTTCAGCTTCCAGTGGTCGCCCTCATCCACCGCAAAGGTCTGCTGGCCCTGGGCGTCGGTGCCGGCGCCCGGCTCGGTCAGGCCGAACGCGCCCAGCCACTGGCCGCTGCACAGCTTGGGCAGGTATTTGGCTTTCTGCTCGGGGGTGCCGTTTTCGTAGATGGGTGCCGCGCACAGGCTGGTGTGGGCCGACAGGATCACACCGGTGGTGCCGCACACCTTGCTCAGTTCCTCTACGGCCATCACATAGGTGAGCACGTCGCCGCCGGCGCCACCCACTTCCCTGGGGAAGTAGATGCCCATCATGCCCAGCTTTGCCATTTTTTCCACGGTCTCTTTGGGGAAGTATTCCTCCGCATCGACCTTTTTGGCCAGAGGCTTCACTTCGTTTTCAGCAAATTCGCGGAACATTTTCTGCGCCATCTGCTGCTGCTTGGACAATGTAAAATCCATATGTTTCGTTCCTCCTGTTCGGATCTATTGTTCCTTTTTTGGGTAAATTCAGGCCAAAACGTCTGCTTCGTTATTTTTTTGACGCTAAATTTACCAAAAAAAGGCGCACAAATTCCCCCTGCCACTTCCTTGTGGCAGGAGGAACCTGTCAGCCTAAGTAAAACTTACAGCGCGTCCACCGGGGTCTTGGTGCGGTCGGCATTGTAGACGTAGAAGCCCTTGCCGGTCTTAGCGCCCAGGTTGCCGCCGCGGACCATCTTGCGGATCAGCGGGCAGGCGCGGTACTTGGAATCGCCGGTCTCCTTGTACAGCACATCCATGATGGCCAGGCAGATATCCAGACCGATAAAGTCGCCCAGCTCCAGCGGGCCCATGGGATGGTTGGCGCCCAGCTTCATGGCGGTGTCGATGCCCGCAATGTCGGAAACGCCCTCCATCTTGATAAAGGCCGCCTCGTTGATCATGGGGATCAGGATGCGGTTGACCACAAAGCCTGCCGCCTCGTTGACCTGCACCGGCTGCTTGCCGATGGCCACCGAGATCTGCTTGATCGTTTCGACAGTCTCGGCGGGGGTGTTCACGCCGGCGATCACCTCGATCAGCTTCATGCGGTCGGCGGGGTTGAAGAAATGCATGCCCACCATCGGGCGGCTCAGCCCCTTACCGATCTCGGTGATGGACAGGCTGGAGGTGTTGGAAGCGAACACGCATTCCGGCTTGCAGATCTTATCCAGCTCGCCGAAGGTGTCCTTTTTGACCTTCATATCCTCAAACGCGGCTTCCACGATCAGGTCGCAGTCTGCGCACAGATCCTCTTTCAGGCCCGGGGTGATGGCCGCCAGAATGGCGTCCACCTTTTCCTGGGTCATCTTGCCCTTGGCCACCAGCTTGGCGTAGCCCTTGGCGATCTTGTCCTTGCCGCCCTCGGCCCACTCCTGCTTGATGTCGCACAGAGCCACAGTGTAGCCCTCGCACTGGGCAAACGCCTTTGCAATGCCCTGGCCCATGGTGCCAGCGCCGATAATGCCTACTTTCATCGTATTTATCTCCTTTGTTCTGTTATGGTGCAACCGAGCCTGGGCGCGGTGCACCGGTGGATATACAGCACCCTGCGGCCGGGGCGGGCGTTTTGTCTGCCAAAAGGCCCGCCGCCGCCCGGCAGGATCAGTTGTTCGTAAAGACAGGCTTGGGCTTGGGTTTTTCGCGGCTCAAAAAGCAGGCCATGCCCTCCACCTGGTCGTGGGTCTCAAAGCAGTCGCCGAACAGCTTTTCCTCAATGGCAACGCCCTGTTCGATGGACACCTGCATGCCCTCGTTGATGGCCTTTTTGCAGTTGCGCACGGCAATGGGCGCGTTTTTGGCGATCTTGCCGGCCAGCTTGAGGGCGTTTTCCATCAGCTCGGCCTGCGGGTACACCGCGTTCACCAGGCCGATGCGCAGCGCTTCGTCGGCCTTGATGTTCAGCGCCGAGTACACCAGCTGCTTGGCCATACCCATGCCCACCAGGCGGGCCAGGCGCTGCGTGCCGCCAAAGCCCGGCGTGATGCCAAGGCCCACTTCCGGCTGGCCGAACACCGCGTTATCCGAGCACAGGCGGATATCACATCTCATGGCCAGCTCGTTGCCGCCACCCAGCGCAAAGCCGTTAACGGCCGCGATGACCGGGATGGGGAAATTTTCGATCATAAGGAAAATATCGTTGCCCAGCTTGCCAAAGGCTTCGCCCTCGGCCTTGGTCATGGTGCTCATGCTGCCGATATCGGCGCCGGCCACAAAGCTCTTTTCGCCCGCGCCGGTCAGCACGATGCAGCGCACCACGGCCTGATCGACCGCCTCAAAGGCAGCTTTCAGGTCGGCCAGGACTTCGGGGTTCAGCGCGTTCAGCGCCTGCGGGCGGTCGATGGTGATGATCTCGACAGCGCCCTGCACTTCGGTTTTCACAAAAGCCATGGAAACTTCTCCTTTGTATCAGATGTAGCGCCGGGCCGGCCCGGGCCGCCCCGGCCGGCGGATCAGTCCATCTCCACGATGGTGGCGCAGCCCATGCCGCCGCCGATGCACAGCGTGGCCAGGCCCTTCTTGGCGCCGCGGTGCTTCATCGCGTACAGCAGGGTGACCAGGATGCGGGCGCCGGAAGCGCCGACCGGGTGGCCCAGCGCGATGGCGCCGCCGTTGACGTTCAGCTTTTCCTTGTCAAAGCCCAGCGCTTCGCCCACCGCGATGGACTGGGCGGCAAACGCCTCGTTGGCCTCGATCAGGTCCATATCGGCGACGGTCAGGCCGGCTTTGGCCATGACCTTTTTGGTGGCGGCGATGGGGCCGAGGCCCATGACCTCCGGCTCAACGCCGGCCAGCGCGCCGGCGACCCAGGTGGCCAGCGGGGTGACCCCCAGCTCCTTGGCCTTTTCCTCGCTCATGATGACCAGCGCGGCGGCGCCGTCGTTGATGCCCGAGGAGTTGCCGGCGGTGACGATGCCGTCTTTTTTGAACGCGGGCTTCAGCTTGCCCAGCACTTCCATGGAGGACATGCGGGGGCCTTCGTCGGTGTCGAACACCACATCGCCCTTTTTGGTCTTGATGGTGACCGGCACGATCTCATCCTTGAACGCGCCGTTCTCAATGGCGGCGGCCGCCTTTGCCTGGCTGTTGTAGCTGAACTCGTCCAGCATTTCGCGGTTGATGGGGCTGTAGCCGTACTTCTGCTGGTACTTTTCATCCACGCAGATGTTCTCGGCGGTGATGCCCATGTGCACGTTGTTGCCGCAGGCGTCCCACAGCGCGTCGTTGACCATGGTGTCCACGACCTTGCCGTCGTTCATGCGGTAGCCGTAGCGGGCCTTGGGCAGGGCGTAGGGAGCCAGATCCATGTTCTCCATGCCGCCGGCAACCACGATGTCCGCGTCGCCCGCCTCGATCATCTGGGCGGCCATGTTCACGCAGTTCAGGCCGGAGCCGCACACCACGTTGACCGTGACGGCCGGGGTCTCGATGGGCAGGCCCGCTTTCAGCGCAGCCTGACGGGCCACGTTCTGGCCCAGGCCGGCCTGGATAACGCAGCCCATGTACACATGATCCACCTGCTCGGGCGCAATGCCGGCGCGGGCGATGGCTTCCTTGATCACGACCGAGCCAAGCTCGGCGGCGGGGACATCTTTGAGCGTGCCTCCAAACTTGCCGATGGCGGTGCGGCAGGCCGATGCGATGACGATCTTTTTCATAGAATTGCCTCCTATACGTTCTTGCGGTTTCGTGGGGTCTACACGCGGACCGCTTATCTTAAACGTCCCGGCCGGGACGTTTTTCCGGATGGGAGCCGGGGCGCTTGCCCCGGCGCAGGGCGCTCACGGCTGGCTGCCCTGCTTCGGCGCGTACATTTCGCGGAATTTTTCATGTACGGCGGCTTCCACATTGGGCGTGACGAATTTGGAGATGTCGCTGCCGTAGCGGGCCGCTTCCTTTACAATGGTGGAGGACAGATAGCTCCACTTGATGCTGGTGGCCAGAAACATCGTTTCGATGCCGGGCATCAGGGCGTGGTTGGTCTGGGCGATCTGGATCTCGTTTTCAAAGTCGGTGACCGCCCGCAGGCCCCGCACCATTACTGTGGCGTGGCACTTTTTGGCGAAGTTCACGGTCAGGCCGTCAAAGCTTTCCACCGTGACGTTGTGCATGCCCGCGCAGCATTCCCGCAGCAGCGCCACCCGTTCTTCAATGGTGAACAGCGGCGTTTTGGCGCTGTTCACCAAAACGGCCACGATCAGTTTGTCGTTGATGCGGGCCGCCCGCTTGATGATATCCAGATGGCCTTTTGTAACAGGGTCGAAGCTGCCCGGATAGATGGCGATGGACATACGCTGTTCTCCTTTTTTACTGCGGCTGCGCCGGCCGCCGTGCAGCGCCCGCAGGCCCTGCATCTGCTTTTAGTAAACCACTTTGTCAAAAAAATATCAAGAGTTTTTTTGTGAATTTTCCTTGTCAGATCTGCCAATCCCTTGTTCACAACGCCCGGAATTTATGTAGATGCTTGCCGGAATTGCCTTTTTGGGGTTCGGCTGTTGACTTCAACTCCCTATTAATGATATAACCAATTTGACTGCAAAAGTAAAGAGTATTCCCGAAAGGAAGCACCATTATGGACTACAAACAGCAATATACGCAAAAATTGGTCAGTGCTGCGCAGGCGGCCACAGTGGTAAAAAGCGGCGATTGGGTGGATTACGGCTGGACCACCAGCACCCCCGTGGCTGTGGACCGGGAGATCGCAAAGCGTCTGCCCGGGCTGGAGAACGTGAATTTCCGCGGCGGCATTCTGATGTGGACGCCCGCCATTTTCCAGATCGATGATCCGGCCGCCCACATGACCTGGAACAGCTGGCACATGGGCGGCATCGAGCGCAAGGCGGCCGCCCAGGGCTTCAGCTTCTACGCGCCCATCCGCTATTCCGAGCTGCCCCGCTATTACCGCGAAAGCCCCGACCCGCTGGATGTGGCCGTGTTTCAGGTGGCGCCCATGGACGAGCACGGCTGGTTCAATTTTGGGCCGAACGCCAGCCACCTGGCCACCGTGTGCGAACGGGCCAAAACGGTCATTGTGGAAGTTAACCGCAACATGCCCCGGTGCCTGGGCGGCTTTGCCAACGGCGTCCACATTTCCAAGGTGGATTACATTGTGGAGGGCGATAACCCCCCCATCGGCCAGATGGGCCCGGCCGGCGCGCCCAGCGAGGTGGACATTGCCGTGGCCCGGCAGATCGTGCCGCAGATTCGCAACGGGGCCTGCCTGCAGCTTGGCATTGGCGGCATGCCCAATGCGGTGGGCAGCCTGATCGCCGAAAGCGACCTGAAGGACCTGGGCGTGCACACCGAAATGTATGTGGACGCCTTTGTGGATATTGCCAAAGCAGGCAAGATCAACGGCTCGAAAAAGCAGCTGGACACCGGCCGCCAGGTGTACGCGTTCGGCGCGGGCACCCAGAAGCTGTACGATTACCTGAACGATAACCCCGAGTGCATGGCCGCCACAGTGGAGTATACCAACGACATCCGCACCGTGTCCGCGCTGGATAACTTCATCTCCATCAACAACGCCGTGGATGTGGACCTGTTCGGCCAGGTGAACGCGGAGAGCGCCGGTACCAAAAACATTTCGGGCGCGGGCGGCCAGCTGGATTTTGTGCTGGGCGCGTACCTGTCCAACGGCGGCAAGAGCTTTATCTGCCTGTCGTCCACGTTCCTGAACAAAAAGACCGGCCGGCTGGAAAGCCGCATCCGTCCCACGCTGGAAAACGGCAGCATCGTTACCGACACGCGCGCCAACGTACATTATCTGTGCACCGAGTACGGCTGCGTAAACCTGAAAGGGCTTTCCAGCTGGGAACGGGCCGAGGCCATCATCGGCCTGGCGCATCCCGATTTCCGCGAGGAGCTGATCGCCCAAGCGGACAAAATGCACATCTGGCGGCGCAGCAACAAGCGCTGAGCGCTTTGCGCACCCTGCCCGTTTAAATAAACGGGAAGAAAGGCGACAACATGAAGTTCAACCAAAAAAAGCCCTATATTTACGGCATGCTGGCCGGCTTTGGCGCTATCAGCCTGAGCGTGCTGTTCTTCTTTGTGCTGTACCGGTATCAGGGCTTTGGCGACGCGATCCGGAACCTGCTGGGTATTTTGCAGCCGTTTATCTACGGCGGTGTGATCGCCTATCTGCTCAAGCCGGTCTGCAACACCTACGACGAGTTTCTGCACCGGCATCTGCCGGAGCGGCTGCGCAAGGCAGCCGGCCCGCTGGCGGTGACCGTTAGCATGCTGACCGGCCTGCTGATCGTGTATATGCTGATCATCATGATCATTCCGCAGCTGGCCAGCAGCATCTTTTCGCTGTTCTCCATCCTGCCGGGCCGCGTGGAAACTTTTATCGACTGGCTGAACCGGATGTTCGGCGAAAACGAAGTGCTGATGAACTACATCGACACCGGCTACGAGGCGATCCGCACTTCGTTTGACGACTGGGTCAAGAACACCCTGACCCCCGCTTTGAAAGACCTGATCAGCGGCGTGGGGCTGAGCGTGGTCAACGCTGTGATCACGGTCAAAAACATCATCATCGGGCTGATCGTCGCCGTTTATCTGCTGGCCAGCCGCAAGCGCTTTGGCCGGCAGGGCAAGATGGTTCTGTACAGTGTGCTCAAGCCCGCCTGGGCCGACCTGGTCATGGAGGAAGTGCGCTACGCCAACCGCATGTTCGAAGGCTTTATCAACGGCAAGATCCTGGATTCAGCCATCATCGGCGTATTGTGCTATGTGGTCAGCCTGATCCTGGACTTCCCCAACGCCCTGCTGGTATCAGCCATCATCGGCGTGACCAACGTGATCCCGTTCTTCGGGCCGTTTATCGGTGCGGTGCCCGCCACACTGCTGATCCTGATCGAGAACCCCATCAAGGCGGTCTGGTTCATTGTGT
>CAMFSB010000046.1 GCA_945982465.1 uncultured Faecalibacterium sp.
CGGACCACCTCCCCCCCGGCGAGCTCGCCGCGCACGCCCTCGGCCTCCACGATGAACTTGTCTTTGGGCGAACGGCCGGTGTACTTGCCGGTGGTGACCACCAGCGCGCCGGTGTTGCTCAGCGTGCCTTCGCCGCGGCGCAGGGCAGCCTCGGTCAACTGAGCAGGAGTCAGATTGCGGTAAACAGCTTTGGGCCCAATGATGCCCAGTTTCTCGATGCCATAAGTTTCCATCAGAATTTCCTCCATACTTGATTTTTTGGTTCGCCTTTGCGGCGGACGAGCGTTCGGCCCGGTTTCGTTAAAAATCGAACAAATTAATTATATGCGACGAGGCCTCATTTTTCAAGGGGGCGGCGGCGTTTTGCACACAATGTTCAATAAAACTTCATGCTTTGAATTTTACACTGTGCGAAGTGCAAAAATCGCCCCGGCAGGCTGTTTTTCCCAGTCGTACAGCCCGCCGCAGCAGCCCTGGGCGGGGCGCTCTGCACAGGGCTGCCCGGCCAAACCCGTTCCGCCCGCGTTATTCTTCCGGCAGCAGGGCGGCCGGCTGGGTAAAGCACTCCCCCGCCGCGGCGCTCTGGCGGCGGCACAGTGTGCCCAGGGCGTCGGCCGCGGCCTGGGCGCGGGCGGCGGCGGCGCAGGCGGCGTTTTGCTGCGCCAGCTTTGCCAGCGAGGTGCCCGCCGGCAGCGTGCACTGCGCCCGCAGCGGCAGCGCCGCCCGCTGCGCGCCCAGCACATGCAGGTACGGCGGCAGCTCCGGCAGGCTGCCCGCCGTGTAGTCCAAAGCGGCGTCCAGGCACAGCCGCCGCATCCGCGCGCGGGGGTAGCGCACGCCGGTAAGCGCGTCGTACAGCGCCGGGGCCGAAACCGCCCGCCGCGCATTCTGGTACAAAAGATGCTCCAGCCCCTCCGATACGCCCCGCACCCGGGCAAGCTGCGCTTCGTCCATGCCGCGCAGCCGGGCCAGCAGCGCCATGCTCAGCGCCGCCGGGCTAGTGTCCTGCCCGGCGGCAAAGGCCGCCCGGTACAGCGGCAGGGCGGCGGCAGGCACATAGGGGGCCAGCGGCTGCGGCCCGGCGGGCGCGGCCGCATCGCCCAGCCACAGCGCGCGCAGGGCGCTGGCGCTGGCATAGCGCGGGGCGGCAGGCCCACCGGCGGAGGGCTGCTGCCCCAGCGGCGCGCCGTGCTGCGCGCCCTGGCGCGGCAGCGGCAGCACAGCCATGCCGGTGCGCTGCTGCAGCACCGCCTTGCAGTATTCCACGGCCAGATTGTCGTTGGGGCGCGCCAGCAGCGCCGCCAGCCCCCGCCCCGGGCACACCTGCTCGGCGGCGGCGGCCCGGGCAGCCGCAAAGCTGCGGGCGCCGCCGGCCAGCCGGGCCCTGAGCGCGGCGGTGTATTCTGCCGAAAGCAGCGTGCGCGCCGCCAGCATCAGAAGTTCGGCGTCCGGTGTTTCGGCGCCGAACACCAGCGTGTCGCACCCGGCGGCGGCCAGCAGCGCCACGCCGCCCCGGGCAAACTGCTCGGCCCCGGCGCAGGCCCAGGGCGCGGGCAGGGCAAGCACCAGGTCGGCCCCGCCTTGCAGCGCCGCGCGCACGCGCACGCTTTCGGGCAGCAGCGGCAGGCTGCCCCGCTGCACCGCCCCGCACGAAAGCGCCACCGCCACGGTCTGCGCGCCCAGGCGCCGCGCCTGGGCAAGCTGCCAGGCGTGGCCGTTGTGGAACGGGTCGTATTCTGCAATGATCCCAGCGTACCGCATAGGGATGCGCCTCCTTTTTTGAGAGTCGGGCCGGCGGCCCGGCTTGTCTGCGCGGCCGGGCCGCGGTCTTTGGCATGTCCGGCGGCACGGCACACCCGCGCCTTTTGCGCACGGCTGCGGCTCGCGGCCGGCTGCACGCCGCCCGGCCCGGCCTGCCGGCCGCCCGAATGCGCGCCGGCCGCTTTTTTTGCCTTTGGCCGCCCGCGCGCCTTGAAAACCGGGTTTTCCTATTATATAATGTTTTACAGAAACTGTAAAATTCGGGTTTGTTCCGCCCGCAAAAAAGACAGCAATACAGGTAGGAGGTTCTTAATTATGAAAGTCCTGGTCATCAACTGCGGTTCCTCGTCGCTGAAGTATCAGCTGATCGACATGGAAGGCGAAAAGGTGCTGTGCAAGGGCCTGTGCGAGCGCATCGGCATGGAAAGCAGCCTGATCACCCACCAGGCCAACGGCGGCAAGTGGACCACCCCGGCCATCTTCCCCACCCACACCGAGGCGTTTGCCGAGGTGGTGAAAAAGATGACCACCGGCGAGGGCAAGGTCATTGACGATGTGAAAGAAGTTTCCGCCATCGGCCACCGTGTGGTGCACGGCGGCGAAAAGTTCCAGAAGAGCTGCCTGGTCACGCCCGAGGTCATCGAGACCCTGCGCGAACTGAGCCCCCTGGCCCCGCTGCACAACCCCGCCGGCATCCTGGGCCTGGAGGCGGCCAAGGCCGTCTTTGGCGAGGACGTGCCCAATGTGGCGGTGTTCGATACGGCGTTCCATAGCACCATGCCGCCCAAGGCCTACATGTACGCCATCCCCTACGAGTATTATGAGAAATACGGCGTGCGCCGCTACGGCTTCCACGGCACCAGCCACAAGTATGTGAGCCACGCGGCCGCCGAGTATCTGGAAGAGCCCATCGAACGGCTCAAGCTCATCACCTGCCATCTGGGCAACGGCTCGTCCATTGCCGCCGTCGATCAGGGCAAGGTGGTGGATACCTCCATGGGCATGACCCCGCTGGCCGGCCTGATGATGGGCACCCGCTGCGGCGATCTGGACCCGTCGGTGGTCAACTACCTGAAGTATACGCTGGGCATCACCGGCCACCAGCTGGATGAGATTTTGAACAAGAAGTCGGGCCTGCTGGGCATTTCCGGCGTTTCCAGCGACAAGCGCGACGTGGAGGCCGCGGCTGAGGCGGGCAACAAGCGCGCGCAGCTGGCCTCCGATATGCTGAACTACCAGATCAAGAAGGTCATCGGCAGCTACATCGCTGCCATGGGCGGCGTGGATGCCATTGTCTTTACCGGCGGCATTGGCGAGCACGACGCGCCCTCCCGCGCCAAGATCTGCCACCACATGGACTGGCTGGGCATCCGCATCGACACCGACAAGAACAACGATGTGCACGGCGACGTATGCGAGATCACCGCCTGGGGCGCCAAGGTGCGCACGCTGGTCATCGCCACCAACGAGGAGCTGATGATCGCCCGCGACACCAAGGAAGTGGTGGAAGCGCTGTAACTCCCCCTTTTGGGTCTCTTGTGCGATGCACAGGCCCCCGCCGGCCGGCGGGGGCCTTTTTGCGCGCCTGGCGGCCCTTGTAAAGGCCCCCCGGTTCCGGTATAATGGGGCCTGCACGCGCTTTGTGTGGAAGCGCGCACCTGTTGAACTTGTGTGAGGAAACGGACGTATGAAAAACCAAGCCCTCCGCCGCTATATCGGCGACCGGTCGTTTTACCGCATGCTGCTGGCGCTGATCCTGCCCATGATCGTCCAGCAGGGCGTGACCAACTTTGTCAACCTGCTGGACAACATCATGGTGGGCAGCCTGGGCACGCTGCAAATGAGCGGCGTGGCCATCATGAACCAGCTGATGTTTGTATACATGCTGTCGCTGTTCGGCGGGCTTTCGGGCGTGTCGATCTTCGGCGCGCAGTTCTACGGCATGGGCGACCACAATGGCATGCGCCACACGGTGCGCATCAAGCTGTATTTCGGCGCGGTGTTCACGGTGTTGGCGCTGGTGGTGTTCGCGCTGTGGGGCGGGCCGCTGGCCGGGCTGTTTTTGGACCGGCAGGCCAACGACGCGGCCGCCCTGGCCGCCACCATGGGCTATGCCATGGACTACCTGCGCATCGCGCTGTGGGGGCTGGTGCCTTTTATGGTGGTGCAGGTGTACGGCGGCACGTTGCGCGAGACCGGCGAGACTGTGGCGCCCATGACGGCCAGCGTACTGGCCATCTGCGTCAATCTGGCGGGCAACTATGTGCTGATCTTCGGGCACTTCGGTTTCCCCCGCATGGGGGTGGCCGGCGCGGCGCTGGCCACGGTGATCTCCCGCTGGGTGGAGTTTGCGTACATCGTGAGCTATACCCACCGCCACCATGACCGTTTCCCCTTTATGGACGGGCTGTACGCCGGCTTCCATGTGCCTGCCTCGCTGCTGAAGAAGGTGCTGATCACCGGCAGCCCACTGCTGGCAAACGAGGTGCTGTGGAGCATCGGCACCACCTTTGTCAACCAGAACTACTCCACCCGCGGGCTGACCGTGGTGGCCGCCGCCAACATCACCTCCACCGCCTGGAACCTGTTCTGCGTGATCATGTTTGCCATGGGCAACGCCGTGTCGATCCTGGTGGGCCAGCAGCTGGGCGCCGGCCGGATCGAGCAGGCCAAAGACACCGACCGCAAGCTGCTGTTTGCCTCCACGGTGCTGCATGTGTTCATCGGACTGCTGATCATTCTGGCAGCGCCGTTCATCCCGTACCTGTACAACACCGAGCCGGAGGTCCGCGCGCTGGCCACGCGGCTGCTGATGGTGGCGGGCGCGTCGCTGCCCATCCACGCCTTTATCCACTGCGCCTACTTCACCATCCGCTCGGGCGGCAAAACGGTCATCACCTTCTTTTTTGACTGCGTGTACACCTGGGTGGTGCCGGTGCCGCTTTCGTTTGTGCTGTGCCGCCTGACCGGCCTGCCGATCATCGCCGTGTACGCCATCGTGCAGTTCTCCGACGCCATCAAGCTGCTAATCGCCGTCCCCATGCTGAAAAGCGGCTTTTGGGCCAACAACGTGGTGGCCGACCAGGCCGGGGCGGGCCGGGCAGACTGACCGCTGCGCCCCGTGCCGTATCCGGAGCTTTCCGAACGCCAAAACCGGGCCGCCCCCACAGGGGGGCGGCCCGGTTTTTATGGCTTGACGCGGCCCGTTCAAAGGCCGTGGGTTTTGTTTACCCGTTTGGAGATCAGGTACAGCACGGCCAGCAGCGCCGCCGCCAGCACCAGATAGACAGGCTTTTCCAGCGCGGCCGAGACCGACTGGCCGAACAGCGCCAGCAGCAGGATCATCCCCAGCTTGGCGATCACGATGGTGCGCAGGTACTGGCGGGCGTCAAAGTCCGAAATGCCGAACGCGAAGTTCAGAAACGCCGAGGGGGTAAAGGGCATCATGGCCAGCACGAACAGGGCGTTGGGGTTGAACTGATTGACCCAGGCGCGGGCTTTCTGCACCTTTTTGCTTTTGTCGATCAGGTGGCCCAGCGGCCGCTTGACCACCTTGCGGAAAAACAGGAACACCAGCGTACAACCCACGCAGGTGCCGGCCCAGCTGTACAAAAAGCCCCACAGCGGGCCGTGTGCCAGCACGTTCAGCGCCACGATAGCCACCAGCGGCAGCGCCGGAATAAAAGATTCCACGCTGGCCAGCAGGATGGGCGCCACCGGCCCCAGGATCTGAAAACTGTCCAGCAGTGCTTCCCAAAATTCCAGGGTGGCAAATCGCGCCCACCCTTCGATCCCTTGCAGCGGCATCGGCTGCTCCCTCCTTTCGGCGCACTGCGGCGCGCAGCGCGTCTGTTTTTATCATATCCCGCAAATCTGACAATCCCATGAAATCCGCATGAACATTTTTGTCAGCTTTGCGTTGGGCCGAACACCGGCTCGGCGGCGATGGCGTCGGCCTGCTGCTGGGTCAGCTTGCCGTATTTTACCATTTTTCGCAGCACCTGCCGCTGGCGCTGCAGCGCCAGCGTGGGGTCTGCGCCGGGGGCGTAGGCGCTGGGGGCGTTGGGCAGGCCGGCCAGCACGGTGCATTCGCCGGCGGTCAGCAAAGCCGGCGCCTTGCCAAAATACCCCGCGGCCGCCGCGCCGATGGAATAATACCCGCTGCCGAAATAAATGCTGTTGACATACAGCTCCAAAATCTCGTCCTTGGAAAGCTGCCGTTCCAGCGCAAAGGCGGCAAACACCTCGGCAAACTTGCGCTCAAAGGTTTTCTGCTGGGTGAAAAACAGGTTCTTGGCCAGCTGCTGGGTGATGGTGCTGCCGCCCTCGGCAAAGCTCAGGCTGGTCACATCCACCCACACCGCGCGGCAAATTGCGATCCCATCTACGCCGCCATGCTCATAAAAGCGGTGGTCCTCCACCGCGATCACCGCGTCCAGATAGGTCTGGGGCAGCTGGCCCAGCGGGGTAAAATCCGGCGCGGCGCGCAGCTCGGCGGCCGCCTGTTCGATGCTTTTTTGTTCCACGGCCTGCCGGTACATCCGGTAGCCCCGGGTGAGATACAAGGCGGCCACGGCGGCCGCCGCCAAAGCCAGAGCCAGGATCAGCCGCCACAGCCAGCGGGCCGGCCCACGTCCGTATCGTTTCATGCTCTCCTCCGTTCCGGTGCGGGGCAGCGCCGGGCGCGCCCTCCTCTGCCTATAATACGACAGAGCCGGCCCAAATGCTTCAACGTTTGTAAAACAGGGCCGGCCGCGCGCCGGAGAGCAGCGCCCGCCCCTTAAAACGGCGGGGCGTCCGCGTCGGCCAGAGCCGCTTCGGCGGGGGACGGCGCGGCCGGCGGCTGCGCACGGCCCGGCATGCCCACGCCGTTCTTTTGCAGCAGGGCGGCCACCTCATCGGCCGCAATGGGGTATTCCACCGCGGCGGCGTCCATATCCTGCCCGCGCAGGCACAGCTTCCAGCTGCCGTCCTCGTTTTCGTACAGCTTCAGGCTTTCCAGCGGGGCGAGGGCGGCGGCTTCGGGCCGGGCGCACAGGGTGCTGCCGGGCGCGGCGATGATAAAATAGTTGATCCGGCCGTGCGGGCCCAGATATTCCAGCGAGGCGGGCAGCGCGCCCTCCGGCAGCGGCGCGCCGGTGCGGGGCTGCAGGTAGATGAGATCGGCGGCGGTGGCATGTTCCATCGGTTTGCGGTTCCTTTCTGCAAAATGATCCTGATTTGATTATAATGTTCCTCTTGGTTTTCGGCAAGAAGTGCGCTACAATAAAGGCCGTGAAAAAAGAAAAAGGAAGTTTTACCGTATGCTGCACAACAATCTGAACGCGGCGCAGTTCCGCCGCGGCCTGCGCGACGGCGTACCCATCGGGCTGGGGTACTTTGCCGTTGCCTTTACGCTGGGCATCGCGGCCAAAAATGCCGGCTTTACTGCCGGGCAGGCCACGCTGACCAGCTTTCTGATCAACGCCTCGGCGGGCGAATTTGCCGGCTTTACGCTGATCGCGGCGGGGGCCAGCTATCTGGAGGTGGCGGTGATGGAGCTGATCGCCAACGCACGCTACCTGCTGATGAGCTGCTCGCTGAGCCAGAAGCTGCCGCCCGAAACGCCCCTGCGCCACCGGCTGCTGGTGGCCTTTGACCTGACCGACGAGATCTTTGCCATTTCGGTGGTGCGGCCCGGCGCGCTGAACCCCTGGTACACCTACGGCGCCGTGACCGTGGCGCTGCCGGGCTGGTCGCTGGGCACCTGCCTGGGCGTTGTGATGGGCAACGTGCTGCCCGCCCGGCTGGTGTGCGCGCTTTCGGTGGGGCTGTACGGCATGTTCCTGGCCATCATCGTACCGCCCGCCCGCCAAAGCCGGATCGTGGCCGGGGTGGTGCTGGCGTCCATGGCGGCCAGCTTTGCCGTGTCGCGCATCCACTGGTTCGACGGCATCTCCTCGGGCATGAAGATCATCCTGCTGACGCTGGTGATCGCCGGGGCGGCCGCGGTGCTGTTCCCCGTGCAGGAGGGGGCCGCCGGCACGCAGTCCGGGCAGGAAGGGGGCGCAACACAGTGACCCACAACGTTTACATCTACATTTTTGCCATGGCCGCGGTGACCTATCTGGTCCGCGTGCTGCCGCTGACGCTGATCCGCGGCGAGATCAAAAACCGCACGATCCGGTCGTTTTTGTACTATGTGCCCTATGTGACGCTGGCCGTGATGACCTTCCCCGCCATTGTGGAGGCCACAGGCAGCCCCATTTCGGGCTGGGCGGCGCTTTTGGTGGGCGCAGCCCTGGCCTGGAGCGGCCAGAGCCTGTTTGTGGTGTCGGTGGCGGCCTGCGCGTCGGTATTTGTGCTGGAACTGTTCTTATATTAACGGCCCTGCGCAGGCGCAGACAGGCCCGCCGCCCCATGCGCTGCACAGCGTGGGGCGGCGGGCCTGCTGTTTGTTTTTTGAGGGTGGCTCAGGCCCGGGCGCGGCGCAGCCGCACCCATGCCTGCCGTTCGGGCCAGGGGCCAAAGCTGCGTGCCAGATACCGCCCCACCAGCGCATACACCGCAAAGGCCAGCGCCAGCCCGCACACCACATCCACGCAGGAATGCTGGCGGATGACCACGGTGGACAGGCAGATGGCCACCGCCAGCACCCCGTGCAGCAGCTTATACCGCCGCGCCATGTGCACGCTGCCGCACACCGCCAGCAGCACCGCCACCGACACGAACACATGCAGCGACGGGCACACGTTGGTGGGCGTATCCACCGTGTAAATAAAGCGGATCAGGGATGTGAACACATCCCTGCCGTACAGGGTACGGCGGCGCAGCTGGATGGTGGGGTACACCGCATAGACCGCCAGCGCAAAGGCCGTGCCGCAGGCAATGGTGAAAAACAGCCGCCAAAAGCGCTCGCGGTCGCGCCGTAGCAGCCACAGCATGGTCAGCGGCACCCAGGCGAACCACAGCACATACGGCACCACCGCCGCCGGGATAAAGGGGATCCAATCGTCCAGGCGGCAGTGCACGATGTGGGGCACGCGCTTCCACTGTTCCAAAAAGACAAATACGGCTTGGTATAGAAGAAAATAGAGCGAAACGGTCAGCAGCGGGCGGCTGCGCAGCCTTTTCATCATAGGTCGTACCTCCCTGCATCCGGGCCGGCCGCGGCCGGCATGTTGTGGTTTGGTTTGTACAACCCATAATACGAGGTGTGATCCAACTTTCTTTCAACTCCCGCACAGCTTTTCTGTTTTTCACAGTTTTTTCATTTTCTGCGCAGTTTCGTTTTCTTTTTTGCTGCCGGTCAGCGCCTGGGCTGCTCGCCGTCGCGGAACAGCTCAAACTCCCGCCAGTACGCCGCGCCGGGCAGCATGCTGCGGTAGCACAGCGCCAGCTGCCGGGCCGCCTGGTCCGCCGTAAAGGGGCCAAACGCCCCCTGCCCGGCCGCCGGGCCGCAGGGCAGCAGCAGCACGTTGAAATAGCCGCCGTACGCCCGGTTATGCCAGCCGGTATCCTGCGCGCCGGCGCGGGCGTAAAAGCCCAGCCGCCGCCGG
>CAMFSB010000047.1 GCA_945982465.1 uncultured Faecalibacterium sp.
CATGGGCTCCGGCGTGCATAGGGGCGGCAAGCGCAACAAGGAGCTGGCGACCCTCAGCCTGTCCACCCTGCGGTTCAACAAGGTGGTCATCTGCACCGACGCCGATGTGGACGGCTACCAGATCCGCACGCTGGTGCTGGCCATGCTGTACCGGCTGACCCCCACGCTGATCAACGAGGGCTATGTGTATATTGCCGAATCGCCGCTGTACGAGATCAACACCAAGGACCACACCTATTTTGCCTATACCGAGCCGGAAAAGGCGGCTTTCCTGCAAAAGATCGGCAACGCCAAGTACACCATCCAGCGCTCGAAAGGTCTTGGTGAAAACGACCCCGAAATGATGTGGCTGACCACGATGAATCCCGTGAGTCGGGTGATGATTAAGGTGATGATTACTGACGTGGAGGTTAGTGCGTGTACCTTTGACGTGCTGATGGGCAACGATCTGGCTGGCCGCAAGGAGCACATTGCCGAGCACGGCGCCGAATATATGGATGATCTGGACGTATCCTGAGCGAGGTAACAGTTCATGGCGAAAAAATCAACCAAAAAAGCACCCAAGCCCCTGCGCCCGCAGCTGGGCGACGGCGTGGAGATCCTGAACGCCGGCACCGTGGTGGAGGACCCCATCACCCGCACGCTGGAAACCAACTTCATGCCCTATGCGATGAGCGTGATCGTCAGCCGTGCGCTGCCGGAGATCGACGGCTTTAAGCCCGCCCACCGCAAGCTGCTGTACACCATGTACGGCATGAACCTGATCAAAGGCCCGCGCACCAAATCGGCCAACATCGTGGGCGCCACCATGCACCTGAACCCCCACGGCGACGCCGCCATCTACGACACCATGGTGCGCATGGGCCGCGGCAACGAGAGCCTGCTGGTGCCCTTTGTGGACAGCAAGGGCAACTTCGGCAAGGCGTACAGCCGCGATATGGCCTGTGCCGCCAGCCGTTACACCGAAGCCAAGCTGGAAAAGGTGTGCGAGGAGCTGTTCCGCGACATCGACAAGGACACGGTGGATTTTGTGCCCAACTACGACGGCACCACCACCGAGCCCACCTTGCTGCCCGTGACCTTCCCGACCATTCTGGCCAACAACACGCTGGGCATCGCGGTGGGCATGGCCTGCAACATCTGCTCGTTCAATCTGGAAGAGCTGTGCAATACCACCATTGCCCTGATGAAAGACCCGGATCACGACCTTGCCACCACGCTGCCCGCGCCGGATTTTGTGGGCGGCGGCCAGATCTTGTACGACGCCGCCGAGATGCGCAATCTGTACGACACAGGCCGCGGCAGCATCCGGGTGCGGGCGCGCTACCAGTACGTGCCCGGCGAAAACGTGATCGAGATCACCCAGATCCCTCCCACCACCACGGTGGAGGCCATCATGGACAAGATCGCCGAGCTGGTCAAGGGCGGCCGTATCAAAGAGATCAGCGATATGCGCGACGAGACCGACCTGAACGGCCTGAAACTGACCATCGACTTAAAGCGCGGCCAGGACCCCGAAAAGCTGATGACCAAACTGTTCAAGGCGACCCCGCTGGAGGACAGCTTTGGCTGCAACTTCAATATTCTGGTGGCGGGCCAGCCCCGGGTGATGGGCGTGCGCGAGATCCTCGGCGAGTGGACGGCCTTCCGCATGGAATGCGTGCGCCGCCGCACCTACTACGACCTACAGGGCAAGCGCAAGCGCCTGCATCTGCTCAAGGGCCTCGAAGCCATCCTGCTGGACATCGACAAGGCCATCCGCATCGTGCGCGAGACCGAGGAGGAAGCCGAGGTAGTGCCCAACCTGATGATCGGCTTTGGCATCGATGAGATCCAGGCCGAGTATGTGGCCGAGATCAAGCTGCGCCACCTGAACCGGGAATACATCCTCAAGCGTACCGCCGAGATCGAGCAGCTGGAACGGGAGATCGCGGATCTGGAGGATGTGCTGGCAAAGCCTTCGCGCATCCGCAGGATCATCATGAAAGAACTGGCGGATGTGGCCAAAAACTACGGCCAGCCCCGCCGCAGCGAGATCCTGTACGAGGTGCCGGCGGCCGAGGAGGAGCAGGCCGAGCCTGCTGTGGCCGATTACCCGGTGACCGTGTTCTTCACCCGCGAGGGCTATTTCAAAAAGATCACGCCCCAAAGCCTGCGCATGAGCGGCGAGCAGAAGCTGAAAGAGGGCGACGAGGTGCTCTGGCAGGCCGAAACGCGCAACAACGTGGAGCTGCTGTTCTTTACCAACAAGTGCCAGGTATACAAGACCCGCGTGAGCGATTTTGAGGACGGCAAGGCCCGGGATATGGGCGCGTACGTGCCCAGCGTGCTGGGCATGGAAGAAGGCGAAAGCCCCATCTTTATGCTGCTGACCACCGATTACAAGGGCTGGATGCTGTTCTTTTATGAGGGCGGCAAATGCGCCAAGATCCCGGTGGCCAGCTATGCCACCAAGCAGAATCGCCGCAAGCTGCTCAAGGCGTATTCCGACAAGGCGCCGCTGGTCAAGGCGATGTTCCTGCCCGAGGAGACCGAGCTGGCCATCCGCACCAGCGCGGGCCGCATGCTGCTGGTAGGCTCGGCGCTCATCCCGGAAAAATCCACCCGCGACAGCCTGGGTGTAAACGTGGTGACGCTGAAGAAAAACCAGACCGTCTCCAGCGTCAAGCCTGCGGCAGAGCTGGAGATTTCAAACCCCCACCGCTACCGGGTGCGCACGCTGCCGGCCACCGGCGCACTGCTGCGCCAGGAGGACACGGCCGAGCAGATGACGCTGCTGTAATGCGCAGCAGCCAGCCCCGCGCAGGCGGGCGCTTTGCAGGGAGGGCAGAATGCAGAACATTGATCTGATCTGTGTGGGCAAGCTGAATGCAAAATACTTTGCCGAGGGCGTGGCGGAATACCAAAAGCGCCTGGCGGCGTTTGCAGATTTCAGGATCATTGAGCTGCCCGAGGAGCCGGTGCAGGAAAAAAACGCTTCGCCGGCCGTGATCGAAAAAGCGCTGGAAAAGGAGGGCCGGGCCATCCTTGCCAGCGTGCGCAAGGGCGCGGCGATCGTGGCGCTGTGCGTGGAGGGCAGGCAGCTTTCCAGCGAGGAGCTGGCGGAGTATCTGGCCGGCCGCGCGCAAAGCGGCGCGGGGGACGTGGCGTTTGTGATCGGCTCGTCCCACGGGCTGGCGCCCGCGGTCAAGCAGGCGGCCGCGCTGCGCTTCAGCATGGGGCGCATCACCCTGCCGCATCAATTGGCGCGGCTGGTGCTGGCAGAGCAGATCTACCGCGCCTGCACCATCAACCACGGCCTGAAATACCATAAATGACCGTCGGCGCAGCCGCGCCGGCGCATACAGCAAACGGCCCCTGCCGCCGCGCCCTTACGGGCTGTGGACGGCAGGGGCCGCTGTTTATTTTGGCAGTGACCGGCCGTGCAAAGGGCCGGCAGCCCTTTATAATACCGGAAAGGTCTGCGATATAAAGTACATCAGGTCTTTTGCGCGCGGCGCGCCTGCAGGTCAGTCTCCATCTGGGCCAGGGTCTTTTTGTCCAGGTTGTAGACCAGGGCGTAGCCCACCAGCTGCATCAGGCCGCTGATCAGATACATCACAGCCACCAGATAACGCATATTGGTGGCAACGGCGATGGGCTGCGCGGCTTTCAGCGCAGCGTCATAGCCCAGCCAGGTGGCGACCATCAGGCCCAGCGAGGGGCCGATGCCCTGCGCCAGCTTGCGGAAGAAGCTGTGCAGCGCATAGGTGGTGCCCTCGTTGCGGGTGCCGAATTTCCATTCTTCGTAGTCCATCGCATCGGCCATCAGCGACCAGCTCACGCACTGGCCGAAGCCGCCGCCCAGGGCGGCCAGCACCATGCAGGCGGTGTACAGGGTCAGGCCCTTGCCGTCCGGGGTGATGGGCAGCACCAGCAGCAGGGCATAGCCCAGGCAAGTGATGCACGCGCCCACCGCCACTGCTTCCTTTTTGCCAAAGCGCTTGACGATCTTGCTCACAAAGGGGATGAACAAAAACAGCCCCATGTACGACATCATACCGATGATGCCCGAGATGCGGGCGTTTTTAAAGTACGCCTGGAACATGACGCCGGCGGCCGTGCTGGCGCCGTACATGCCGATGAACATGCCCACGGGGGCCAGCGTGGCGCCCACGGCGGCGCGGTTGCGCAGGAAGTTCTTGGCGGCGAGCAGGACGTTGAACTTGGGCGCGTCCTCTTTCAGGGCGATCTCGGTGTCCACGCGCACAACGGTGTTGCGGATCATGAACTGGAACGCGATGAAGCCCAGCACGCCCATGATGAGCGCGATGATGAACACACGGTTGCCGATCAGGTTGTTATCAGAGTCGTAGATCAGCATGGGCAAAACGGCCATGGCGGTCATGCCGCCGGCCATCGAGCCGATGGAACGGAAGGTGGACAGGCCCGCGCGCTCCACGGGGTCGTTGGTGATCAGCGAAAGCACCGAGCCGTACGGCACGTTGGCGATGGTGTAGAACGCATCCCACAGGATGTAGCCGGCCACAAAGAAGATGTTTTTCGCTATGGCGGGGGCACTGGGCAAGGGCACGAAGCACAGTGCGCCGGACACCAGCAGGCCCAGCGAGCCGACCCAGATATACTGCAAGAACTTGTTGCGGCGGTATTTGTGCTTGTCGGCGTCCACCATTGCGCCGATCAGCGGGTCGTTGATCGCGTCCCATACCTGCACCAGCAGCAACAGCAGCGCCATGGTGGCTTCCTCAATGCCCATGAACTGCGTCCAGAACACGGTCAGATACCCTTTGAGCGCGAAGCTCATGTTGCAGCCAAAGTCGCCGGCCGCATACGCAACTTTGTCCAGCATGCCGAATTTGCGGTAGCCGTTTGCATCTACCGCGACGGTTTTGTTTGCCATACAATTCCTCCTTTTTTCTCGTCCGTGCCTTGCGTCCGGCACGAAGCCGCTGCTTTAATTATACAAAACCACACCACCCGCACCCAAGTAACAAGTTGGGGGAGTTTGCAACACAGCGTGCAGAAAATCGTGGGAATCAATTGGGTAAACCGATGATTTAAGTCGAAAACTGCATAAAAATTTTGTAGAAAAATGCAAAACCATACAAAAAGCCGCCCGGCAGGCCATACGGTCTGCCGGGCGGCTGCATGTGCGGGAAAGATCAGTCCTCGGGCACATCGTCTTTCAAGAAATGGATGTTGTTGATAAACGCGCTCTGCTCGGGGTCGGCAAAGGGGGCTTCCTTTTTGTACTTGGCCAGCTGCACGGCGGTACGGGCCGGGTCGGCCAGCGTGCCGGCGCCGCCAATGCAGCCGCCCGGGCAGCCCATGCCCTCCAGCAGGTAGCCGTTGTACTTGCCGGCCTTTGCCAGCAGCAGCATTTTCTTGCACTCGGACAGACCCTGTGCGGACGCGATCTTGACTTCCTTGTCGGGGTACCACTCGTGGATCTTGTTGGCAACGGCCTGCGCCACGCCGCCGGACACCGCGAACCCGCGGCCCGCAGCGGAGCCAAAGCACAGCTCGTCCTCGTTGGCCTCCAGGCTGTCAAAGTCGATGTCGCGCGCTTCCATCACACCGGCCAGCTCCTCAAAGGTCAGCACAAACGACACGTCGCTGCGCACGGTGCGGCGCATGGCCTCCAGCTTTTTGGCGGCGCAGGGGCCGATAAAGCACATGCGGGCATCCGGGTCGGCCTTTTTCAGCATACGGGCAGTAAACACCATGGGGGTCATGGCCATCGAGATGTTTTTGGCCATGTCGGGGAAGGTTTTTTTGGCCATCATGCTCCAGGCGGGGCAGCAGCTGGTGGCCATAAACGGCTTTTCGGCGGGTACTTCCTTCAAAAAGTCCTTGGCTTCGTCCACGGTGCACAGGTCAGCGCCAATGGCGACTTCGACGGTGTCATAAAAGCCCACGGCCTTCAGCGCAGCGCGCAGCTTGCCGGTGCTGGCCAGCTGGGGGAACTGGTTGACAAACGCGGGTGCGACCAGGGCGTACACCCGGTCGCCGCGGTTGAAACTCTGGATCAGCTGGTAGATCTGGCCCTTGTCGGCAATGGCGCCGAACGGGCAGTTCACCAGGCACTGCCCGCACGAAACGCACTTGTTATAGTCGATGTCGGCCCGGCCCAGCTCGTCCGAATGGATAGCGCCCATGCCGCACGCGGCCGAGCAGGGGCGCTCGGTCTTGACGATGGCGTTGTAGGGGCACACATCGGCGCAGCGGCCGCACTTGACGCACAGGTTCTGGTCGATGACGCTGCGGCCCGACGACCAGGTGATGGCGTTTTTGGGGCAGACCTCCATGCACGGATGCGCCAGGCACCCCTGGCACATGTTGGAGATGAACACTTCCTTTTCCGGGCAGCGGTTGCAGGCGAATTTGATCACATTGATCAGCGGCGGGTCGTAGTATTTATGGGCGATCGAGGCGTCCTCCAGGCCGCTGACGGCGCTGTTGTGCTCGTCGATGCGGCGGGTGGGCAGGCCGATGGCCAAGCGCACACGCTCCTCTACAATGGCGCGCTCCAGAAAAATGTCCTTGCGCAGCTTGCCCACTTCGCCCGGGACGATGGTATACGGGATCTGCCGCATCATGTGGTTGGCGGCCTCGCCTTTTACGTTGGCGTAGCCCATGCGGGCCACTTCGGTAAATACCTGCCGGCGGATCTGCGTCACGGCAGTGTCGATCCCTCGGAAACTCATCTCTCACACTCTCCTTTCAATACTGACGGCGTGGGCGGTGTGCTCCGCCGGCCCGCCGTAAAGCGAATGGCTGCCGCGCTGCGGCCCGCCGCAAAACGGGCGCTGCGCCATGGCCGGCGCCGGGCGGCTTTGCCCATATTATAGCAAAAAGCCCCCCAGCGCGGAAGTGGTTTTTGCTGAAAATGCCAATTTTTTCACAAAGACGGCGGAATTGCCAAAAAACCGCGTATACACTGCAAAAAATCCGTATGGCCTGCCGGATGCAGCGGCGGCTTACACCAGCTCGGCCCGCACGCGGCGGCCGTCGTACTCGCCCAGCCGCACCCGCACGATCTCGCCGCTGGCGTGGCCCGGGGCGGCCACCGCCACCGGAACATACAGCCGCGTGTAGCCGGTAAACACCGTGCCGGAAAGCGGCGTTTCCAGCAGCACCTCGTCCTCGGTGCCGCGCAAAGCTGCCAGCTGCTCCGTGCGGATCGCCTCGGCCGCGGCGTTCATGCGGCGGCTGCGGGCCTGCTTTTCCTGTTCGTGCACCTGATCGGGGAAATTGTACGCCGGCGTGCCGGAACGGCGCGAATAGGGGAATACATGCACCTTTAAAAAGCCTACCTTGCGCAAAAACGCGCAGCTCTGCTCAAAATCGGCTTCGGTCTCGCCCGGGAAACCGCAGATGCAGTCGGTGGTAAAGCTGACATTGTGCGCGCCAAAGGCGGCGCGCAGCTTGTTCACCACGTCCAGGTACTGTTCGGCGGTATACACGCGGCGCATGCGGCGCAGCGTGGCCGTGCAGCCGCTTTGCAGGCTGAGATGGAACTGGGGGCACAGCTTTTTCACCCGGCTCAGCCGCCCAATGGCCTCGTCGGTCAGCAGGTCCGGGTCCAGGCTTCCCAGCCGGATGCGCTCGATGCCCTCCACCTGCGCGCAGCGCTCCACCAGCTTGATCAGGCTGGTGCCGGTATCCTGCCCGTAGCTGGGCAGCGAAATAGCGCTGAGCACCACCTCGCGGTAGCCGGCGGCCGCCAGCGTGCGCAGCTCGGCCAGAATGCTCTGCTCGCTGCGGCTGCGCACAGCGCCGCGCGCGCGGGGGATCACGCAGTAGGCGCACTGGCGGTTGCAGCCGTCCTCGACCTTGATAAACGCGCGGGTGTGGCTTTCAAAGCGCTCCACGGGCAGCTCCTCAAAGGCTTCGTCCCGGGTATGGGGGCGAATATCCACAATGCGCTCGTGCCCGTCCAGCAGCTTGTGCACGTTTTGCAAAATCGAGCGCCGGTCGCCGTTGCCGCAGACCAGGTCCGCCTCCAAAAAGCGCTCCGCCTCGGCCGGAAACGCCTGCGGGTAGCAGCCGGTCAGCACGGTGACGGCGCCGGGGTTTTCGCGTTTGGCGCGGCGCAGCCACTTGCGGCTTTTCTGGTCGCCGAAATTGGTAACGGTGCAGCTGTTCACAATGTAAACATCTGCCTGCTCGCCCTCAGGCACCACGGTATAGCCGTTCTGGCGGAACAAGTACTCCAGCGCGCCGGTCTCGTTCAGGTTGACCTTGCAGCCAAGCGTATAAAAACAAACTCGCATAACAGTCCCTCTCCCATAGGCGGTGCGCGGCCCCTGGGCCGGGGCGGGGCGCGCCGCAGTGATTTTATTATACCGGAACCGGGATGAAAGCACAACCTGCCCGCATACAATGCACTGACTGAAACTTTCACACGGCGAGGGGAAATCAAGATGGACAAACGAAATCTTGCGCTTATTTGCGTTGCGGCGCTCACGTTCTGGCTGTTTGCCCTGGCGTTCGGCACGGCAAACGGGTACGGCCTGTGCGCCCGGGCGGACGCGGCTTCGCAGGCTGCCGCTGCGCAGGCGGCGGAACCGGAACCGCTGGCGGCGGACAGCCCGGCCGACGCTGCCGCTGCGCTGCCGGCTGCCGATCCGCTGGCGGCCGATGGGGCCGCTCTGCCCGCCGCGGCCGATGGCCAGCCCGGCCTTGCGCTGAACTGCCGCGCGGCGGTTTTGATCGATCAGGCCACGGGCACGGTGCTCTATGAAATGAACGCCGACGAGCAGATGCCCATTGCCTCCATCACCAAGGTGATGACCCTGCTGCTGACCTTTGAAGCCATCCACGCGGGCAGGATCGGGTATGAGGATTACGTGCCCATCAGCGAACACGCCTATGGGATGGGCGGCAGCCAGATCTGGCTGGAGCCGGGCGAGCAGTTCACGCTGGAGCAGCTGCTAAAGGCCATCTGTGTGTGCAGCGCCAACGACGCGGCGGTCGCCGTGGCGGAATTTGTGGGCGGCTCCGAGCCGGTGTTCGCCGAAATGATGAACGCCCGCGCGGCG